>CAYPBV010000154.1:0-7759 GCA_964409025.1 uncultured Chitinophagaceae bacterium
GCCGTGGAGCAATGGAATGACCTCTCTAAAACGTCTCCTCACAAATTATACGAAGCACTTGAAAAAGCAAGCCGTAAAGAACCAATGCCGTTGCAGGTAGCCACCAATTTTGCCGATGGCTTAATGAATGGCATTGATGGTATTCGGCGTACCGAAGTAACACCTGAACAGCGTAAACAAATGCAGCAAAAATCAAGACAAGAGGTACGCAATCTCAATCTGGAGTGGCTGGATGAAATGGTGAACAGTGAACAGCAGTTGCGTGAAAAGATGGCCTTTTTCTGGCATGGACATTTTGCCTGCCGCAACTTAAATGCGTTGTATCAGCAAGACCTTATTAATGTCATCCGCAAAAATGCGTTGGGCAATTTTGGAACCATGCTCAAAGAGGTGAGTCGCAGTGCGGCTATGCTGGCTTTTCTCAACAATCAGCAAAACCGCAAGCAAAAGCCCAATGAAAATTTTGCCCGTGAAGTGATGGAGTTGTTTACAATGGGCAGAGGTAACTATACAGAGAAAGATATTAAAGAAGCTGCCCGTGCCTTTACAGGTTGGCAGTTTAAGTTGAATGGTGAATTTGTTTTTCGTCCCCAACAGCATGATGAGGGTCAAAAAACAGTACTGGGCAAAACGGGAAATTTTGATGGCGATGATGTGCTGGATATTTTGCTGCTGCAAAAACAAACCGCTGTGTATCTCACCCGAAAAATCTATCGCTTCTTTGTAAATGACGAGGTGAATGAAGTACAGGTGCAGCAACTGGCTGATGGATTTTACAAAAGCAATTACGACATCAGCAAATTGATGAAAAGCCTATTTACAGCCGATTGGTTTTATGATGAAAAAAACATCGGTTCAAAAATAAAATCACCCATTGAATTGATGGCGGGCATCAGAAGAAGTTTGCCCATGGAACTTGCATTGCCAGAAGCACAATTGTACTTACAAAAAGTACTTGGGCAAATTTTGTTTTATCCGCCCAATGTGGCAGGATGGCCCGGCGGTAAAAACTGGATTGACAGTTCATCGCTTATGTTTCGGATGCGGCTGCCGCAGATTTTAGCCATGAAAGAAAATTTCAATATCAAAGCCAAAAGCGATGATGATCAGGAAATGGGTAAGATGGAAGAAAAAAATCAACAGCAGGGCAAACGCATTGCCGGACGCATCATTGATACCACCATCAACTGGAAACTACCGTTTGACCAATTGCAAAAAACAAACAGAGAGCAGTTGCTTCAAAATATGGCGTCACTGCTTTGGCAAACAGACAGTGCAAAGCTGAACAAAGCGTTGGTAGAAAAGCATATGGATACATCCGGCAGAGAGCGATACATTCAAACAGGAATCATTCATTTAATGTGTACACCGGAATACCAACTATGTTAAGTACGAAATTGGAAGTACGAAGTACGAACAATTGAGAGCGCTCATGAAATAAAGTACTTCTTACTTCGTACATCGTACTTCAAAATAACTTTTAAACTTTTATTATGCTGATTAAACGTAAAAGCTTCATCCAGATAGGTTCCCTCGCTACAGCATCCGTGTTTGTGCCTAAGTTTTTAAAAGCATTTGAAACACCCAAAGCAGTACCGCAGGGAAATAAAGTGGTGGTGATTATTCAATTGAGTGGCGGTAATGATGGATTGAACACCGTAATCCCATTCAGAAATGATTTGTATTATAAAAATCGCCCTAAGCTGGGTATTGCAAAAACAGAGGCATTGGCATTAACTGATGAAGCAGGTTTGCATCCTTCACTCACTACGTTTAAAGAATTGTATGATGACGGGAGCCTGGGTATTTTCAACAGTGTAGGTTATCCCAATCCTGATAAAAGTCATTTCCGCAGTATGGACATTTGGCACAGCGCCAGTGATAGCAGGGATTATTGGAACACCGGCTGGGTAGGTCGCTACTTAGATGCACAATGTGCAGGCTGTGATAAACCCACACAAGCATTGGAAATTGATGATGTGCTGAGTCTGGCTTTAAAAGGCGAACAGATGAAAGGCCTGGCATTAGAAGACCCGAGGCGCTTGTACAATACCAGTCAGGAAAAATATTTCAAAGAAATTTTGGCCAATCATAAAGCCGATGCACATGAGCAGCCCGTTGATTATTTGTACAAAACAATGGCTGAAACCATTTCAAGTGCTGATTATATTTTTAAACAGAGCAAGCAAAGCCCGTCAACAGAAACCTATCCTGATACAGAGCTGGGAAAAGGGTTGAAAACAATTGCATCACTCATCTTTAGTGAAATCAATACTAAAGTCTATTACATTTCACTCGGTAGTTTTGATACACATATCAATCAGGAGTTTCAGCAAAAGCGTTTGTTTAATGAACTCAACAATGCAGTAAAAGCATTTGTAAAAGATTTGAAAGCCCATCATCGGTTTGATGATGTGCTGTTGTTTTCCTTTTCAGAGTTTGGGCGCAGAATTGCACAAAATGCAAGCGGCGGTACAGACCATGGCAAAGCAAACAATATGTTTTTCATCAGCGGTGGGTTAAAACAAAAAGGCATTTACAATGCCTTGCCCAACCTGAATGATGCGGATGATGGCGATTTAAAATTTCAATTAGATTTCAGAGAAGTATATGCTACCGTGCTTAACAAATGGCTGGGTGCTGATGCGGAACTAATATTGAAACAGAAGATGAAGATGCTGGAGTTTATTTAGAGTAAGGTTGATGCAGTTAATAAAGTTGACAAAGGAAGCCCTTATCAACTGCCTACTGATAAACTTCCGTAAAATTACTATCGGCCAATCATCGGAAAATTCCTGTTGTTCAATTCAATAATTGTTCTATTTTTGACTTATCCAATTATTCAAGAAAAACTAAAGTCCAATTACTATGGAAGTATCATACTTCTTCCGCAAAGCACGGGCAAATGCGTTCAGCATTGAGCTTCTTTTCGAAAACATTCAGGAAAAGATCAATCTTCAAAACACATTCAGGTCAAAAAAAGTAGAAGTTCCTTCTGTACATAATCTTGCTGCCAATATTTGGTCGGCAGGTAAAAAGCAGTCAGTCATCAATCATATTACCGGCGACATTCACTATGTATCCCTTGGTTTAAAAAAGCGTAACACCGTTCTCACCATCCATGATTGTGTGTTTTTAACCCGGTACAGTAAGTGGGATATAAAATACTGGTTGTTTAAGTTTTTCTGGTACAAGCTGCCCATGATGTGGGCCAATACCATAACCGTTATCAGCGAAAAAACAAAAAGAGAATTGGTGAAGCTTACCGGTGTAAAAGCTGATAAGATCAAAGTAGTTCCTAATTTTTTTGATCCCCGTTTTCAATTCAGTCCTAAAGTATTTAATGAAACATGTCCCCGCATTTTACAGATAGGTACTAAAGAAAATAAAAACATACACAACCTGGCTGTGGCATTAAAAGGGCTGCGTTGTGAGCTTCATATTGTTGGTCATCTTGATGCAGCGGCAAAGGAAGTGCTGGAGCAAAACCGTATTAACTATAAGAATTTTACCAATCTTTCATTTGAGCAGTTACATCAGCAATATGTGGAGTGTGATATGGTATCATTTGTTTCTACTTATGAAGGATTTGGATTACCTATTCTTGAAGCCTGTGCTGTGGGACGACCGCTGGTTACAAGCCGTATCTCGCCGATGGATGAAATTGCAGATGATGCCGCCTGCAAAGTAAACCCCTATAATACATTGGACATTCGCCGGGGTATTACCAGGGTGATTGAAGATGCTGCCTACCGTGATCAACTCATCAACAACGGCTGGAAAATGCGTTACCGTTACAGCATTGAAACCATTACCAATCAATATGCTGAAATCTACGGACAGATTGCTCAACAGCTTGAAACCTTTTCCTTATTGCGTCCGGCAAAAGCAGCCGCCTCCTTTTTTGGTCTTCTTTAAACTAAGTACTTACTAACCCGTTTTGCATAGTTGTTTGTAAATAGAAAGTCCCGCCTGTTATAGCGGGACTTCTTGTTTTTAGCAGCATGGTATTCAATGCTAATTCATCCCGGCATGCCCAGTTTTTCAAAAATGATTCTTACCTGCAGGGCATTATAATACCAACCTGTTTTTTGGCCAATTGCTTTTTGGTGCGGCTCTAACCAATTGCGGAATGTTTTAGGACTAATACCATAGAAGGAAGCCAATTCTTTTACTGTGTATCCCTTAACCGGAATCTCTGCCTGCATCATCGTAGTACTCATAATTTATGCTTTAAACTGTTATTTATTTGTGCATTGGAGGGGAATAAATTTAGCTAAAATATTTAGCTTTTCAGGTATTTTGGTTGTTTTATTTTTTGCCGATTTTGGTATTGACAATGAATTTATTATAAAAAACAAAGGGGCTTTATTACCCCTTTGTTGCATAAGCCCTGAAAACATCTTTGATGTTACTTATTGGCTTTTTCGTCATCTTCTTTTTTAACTGTTGCCTGACTTACGGCCCCTATAACAGTACCGGCTACTACCAAATAACCACCTGCAGTAACCACTGCTGCCGGTAAGATAACAGGTGCAGTTACAATAGCACCACCAACAGCAGCGAGGGTAATACCAATTGCTCTTAACCTTTTAAAAAAACGGGGTGTAGGCGCTTTGAGCCTGTTTACAATACTCATAAAAAAAAGTTTAATTGTTGAATAATTCTGTTTAAAACTGTTTGTGATTTTTTTCCATTAAGAAGACTTTTTTCGTGGTTATGTTTTTAATCACGAGTGTAAACGAACAACCGAAAGAAGCCGACTGATTACTACTCAACACTTACTTTAATAATGGACAAGGCATTAAAGCCACCATCTTTTAACGGATAGAATACACCATTTACTAATTGAAAGAACTGAATACTCATGAGTAAAAAGAGGGGATGTGTACTTGCCGGAGTAACACTATTTTCAAGTGCAAAAGCAGGTACAGCAACATTACTCCACTCGAGTACCGGTGTTTCTTTCTGGTCAGTAATAAAGACTTCGTTTTCGAAATCTATTTCTGCACCCATAGTTAAGAGTTTGAAATGTGTAGCGCCAGCCGGAGCTACTACCCATGCTGCCGGAATAAACTCCTGCATGTTTACAGAGAGCTTGCCTGTAACTCTATTGATAGCTGCATCATAGGGAGCATATAATGCGCTGCTGAGTGATGCATTTGCATTAAAGGAGAAACCTTCCAGAAACGCTGCTTCACCATCAATAACATTGCGTTTACCACGGGGATTAACAGCATCTGCCTGTATTACTTTTACCATTTCGGCGGTGAGCCTGCCTGTAACCCGACTGTCTTTTGCATTTTGAAGCAGCGGACGAATAGCATTGCGCAATAGTTTACAGGCTTTACCTGCACGGCCAAACTCTGCCATGTTTTCACGTGTGCGTTGAAAAGCAGGGTCCGAATTAATACGATTAGCCGTAACCGTAGTGTTTTCCTTTGCCAGATAACCATCGCCTGACTTGTAGAAGGTAATATCACCAATGGTGCCTTCCAGTTTAATGATTCCTTTTTGTTTTGCCATAACTTTTGTTTTAACCCCTATCCCCTAAAGGAGTTTCAGGGAGTTTTAGAATTTGATTTACTTGTGGCAGGTGATCAATCTGCCATGCTGCAACACTGTTTTTGAATACGAGTGCAAGATGCGACGCTGGAAAAATGCAGATTCCCGAAAAGGCACAAAAGGGAACAGAGAGGAACGAAAAGGAACAAAATGGATTAAAAGGGAACAATTGGGATGAATTGGGCCGTATTGGTAGCAAATTGAATGAAAGAGGCAACTCACGGCAACCTGATAGGGCTGCAGTGGGGGACAGACAGGGATATGGTATGAGTGTCTTTAAACTATTAGGAATATAAATAACTGAATGGTATTAGATTAAATTCATTAACTGAGTAAAAGAAATCATTTATACAAACAAGTGAATAAAGTAATTGACGCACTATAATTTTTACGACAGTTTCTGAAATATATTTCTTTGACTTTTTAAAATCCTGAGTATAGCATGTAGTTTTTACTAAGTGCATAAAAAATATTTGTGTAATCAGAAACTCTAAAAAATTAAACCGGGGTTAACGTGCTGCAAGGATCAATAAAATAAAGTTTACTTATGTAAATCATGCTTTTATGTTTATAACCGGGTGCTTTTATTGTTTAACTTTTACTCCGTAAATCAATAAACAAGCTTTTTTTTAAATGTTATTTTTTAAAAATGTTTTCATCAACCTCTTGCAAATTTGATTTTTCATTTCTATGTTCGGTTCAGAATTACACTTTTTAACCCTTAACACCGAACTTACTTATGAGAGCAAAACTCTCACACCTTATAATCTTCTTTGTATTGTTGCTGATAAGTACACCTGCTTTCTCACAACAAGACAGTGGTTTGTTTCATCAACTTCTTTCATTACCCGATAAAGTATTTGGGAATTTAGACCGTCAATCTCAAAAACTCAATCAACAATTAGATAAGCAAACAGAAAAGTATCTTTCCAAACTGGAAAAGCAGGAGCAAAAACTAAAACGCAAACTATGGCGCACGGATTCTTTAAAAGCAAAAGAGTTGTTTGGCGATGTACAAGAACGCTACAACAAATTTCGGAGCCATTTAACTAATGATACAATAGCGCAGGTAAGCACCATTTATAATGCCAGTAGTGATTCCTTAAGTACACTTCTAAATTTTGTTAATAAACCTACATTCAAGAAACCATCTCGAGTTTTTGAGCAAACCGTAGAGTCAAACCTTAAAAATATAACCGCTTTAAAAAATAAGTTTAATCAAACCGAGGAAATACGAAAACAGCTAAAAGCAAGACAGGAACAACTCAGGCAACAGCTGAATAACACCCCCCTTGCAAAGGAACTGGCAAAATTTAAAAAGCAAACCTATTACTATCAGGCACAACTAAAGGAATACCGGGAAGCACTGAACGACCCTACATTTATGGGTACCAAGTTGATTGAAATTGCCAGAAAAATTCCCTCTTTTCAAAAATTTTTCAATCAACATTCTGAACTGGCCGGATTGTTTGCTTTGCCCGGCAGCAGTACATCTGCTGATTTTTTAAATAATACCGCATTGCAAACAAGGACGCAGGTAACCCAACTTATACAAACACAATTTTCAGGCACAAATGTAAATCCGCAACAATACATACAAAGTAATCTTGCCGGGGCTCAATCACAACTGAATTCGCTTAAAAGACGCTTTGAAGAATTCAGTGCATCAAACAACAATGAAGAAATGCCGGATTTTAAACCCAATGATCAAAAAACAAAGTCATTAAAAGATCGTCTGGTTGTAGGTACTAATTTCCAAACCACCAGCACCCGCACTTACTTTCCCGTAACGACTGATTTTGGTCTGTCACTTGGTTATAAGCTGAATAGTAAAAGCATTATTGGATTTGGCGGAGCTTATAAGTTAGGACTTGGAACAGGGTTTAACAATATCAGTTTAACGCATCAAGGCATAGGCTTTCGATCCTTTATAGATTGGAAAATAAAAGGCAATTTTTGGGTGAGTGGTGGATATGAGCAAAATTACTTAGCTGCTTTCAGGCGCATGGAAGATTTAAACAATCCCATTATTTGGAAACAAAGCGCTATAATCGGAGTGAGTAAAACGGTAGATGTAAAAAGTAAGTTCTTCAAAAAAATGAAAGTACAACTGTTATATGATTTTTTGTGGCGCAGTCAATTGCCACAAACCCAACCTGTTTTGTTTCGTGTAGGTTATAATTTTTAAATATAG
>CAYPBV010000155.1:0-7731 GCA_964409025.1 uncultured Chitinophagaceae bacterium
AATTTACCACGCCGTAGTAATCGGCTGAAAGTTCATTGTACAATGGTGAAATAATATGGCAGGCCCCACTCCATTCTGCTCTGAATTTTACAAGGCTCAATAATTTACTGCTTAATACAAGCTCTTGAAATTCAATGCCTGAAACCTGTGTTATCATTATTATTTATTTAAATTACTGGCATACTTTTTAATGCCAATGACATACCATTTTATTTTTCCTTTTCATGATACTTCTCAAACCCACGACAGTATTATGTTTCAGCAATTGATTGCCTATTTTTCACTTAAGCTTTTTCATCCGGGTATTCCCAATATTTTGTAAGGTTTACAAAATATTGGGAATTCAATTCCTGTTTCCGGTATTCCTATTAGTTATGTAAAAGAACTTCCTGAGGTGAAGTAACGACGGTAAAAAAGCAGGATAAACGAATTTATTTTAAGGCGTTTTTCTTATGTTTTTATGACTTACATAAACAGGTTTTACCTGTTTATTTTTTTTCTGATCTTTTTGATAATACGTTTAATTTCAAGCCAGCTTACTGCAATAGCAGTAACAGAGCAAATAATAATCAGATCAATCCAGTTAAACATATATCAAACGATTAGTACATAAAACTAC
This sequence comes from uncultured Chitinophagaceae bacterium, assembly GCA_964409025.1. Lineage (GTDB taxonomy): Bacteria > Bacteroidota > Bacteroidia > Chitinophagales > Chitinophagaceae > Lacibacter. Next base: position 620 of record CAYPBV010000155.1, read on the forward strand.
AACAGGCAATAAGCGGAATGAGGAACATACAGTTTACGGCAGCAGTAATCCTGTAAACGGCAGTTTTGGTTTGTGTGGGTGAAGTGAAGAGCTGCTTTACGCTCTTTTTACTTTTACTATAACTGTGGTGCCGGAAGGATGCCCAAGTTCATTTTTTTCATCAATAATCTGAATCGATTCTTCCGGAGTAGTTTGGTTAAAGGTTGCCAAACGTCCTTTGGTAATATCCATTCCACGGGGTCCTTTATCAATAAACGATGTTTCAATACTGTTTTTTTGTTTTCGGCCCGTGCCGTTATCCCTGATAGTACACACCAGCCATTCATCTGCTTCTGAAATGTGTATCGACAGTTTTTTTTCTCCTTTTTTATAACTTAACCCGTGCCATAAGGCATTTTCTACAAAGGGTTGCAGAATCAGAGGGGGTAACCATTCTTTTTCAGGTATTAATTGATCATCAACAGTAATGGCATAATTTAACTGGTAATGCAAACGCAGGGCTTCCAGCTCAATATACAATTGTAAAGAAGCCAGCTCGTTTTCCAGTGTAATCACATGCTCTTCCGAGTGATTGAGCACCCGTCGTAATAATCTGGAAAATTTAACCATATATTCCTGTGCTTCTTCATTTCGTTTATCCACTACAAGCGATTGAATAGAATTGAGTGCATTGTAAATAAAGTGCGGATTCATCTGTGCCTTCAATGCTTTCAGTTCCAGTTCCCGTAGTTTATTTTTAATTTCGGCATCTCGTTTCAGCTGTTTGGTTTGTCTGCGGAAAATAGTAACCATGAAAAAGGAAGTGATTGCAATACCAATTACCCTGAACAGCCAGGTATTCCACCATGGTTGTAATATTTTGAATTTGAAGGAAACCGGTTCACTCCAATTGCTGTTGGCTTTTTTTGCTCTCACGTGTAATGTGTATGTTCCGGGCGAAAAACGAATGGAACTGATCATGGATGCACTGAACGGCGGGCTCCACTTATTATCTGCCCCTTCGGTACGTGATGAATAAAGTACTTCGCCTTCATCGGCGTATGAAATTCCTTTAAAATGAAAAATAAAATTATTCATACCTGAAGGAAGCACAGGATCTACAGGTGTTTGAAAAAAACCTTTTACAGAATCTGTAAATGTGTTCCAGTTAATATCCAGCAGGTTCACACTTACTTTTTCTATGCTCACGGCCGGGGCCTGTAACATTCGTCCGATTTTAGCAGGATCAAAAATAATGATACATCCACCACCTGAAAACCAAATGTTTTTTCTGTTATCTACTGTCAATTTTGAAAAGCTCTCATTAATCGGTACGTTAAATTCATAATTCTTTTTATCAATCACAATCATCGGTAGCAGGCCTTCTGTATTGATTTCTGTTGATTCCAGTATAACTATTCCGGAAAGTGTGGCTGCCCATACCCTGCCAAAATAATCAAAGCATAAACCGGTTACCACATTGTTGGGTAAACCCTGCCGGGTGGTTACTGATAATTGAAGTTCCAGATGATTATTGTTACTCCATTTATAATGATGCAATCCTGCGCCATGCGGAGCTATCCATATGGTTTGATCAGGCCCCTCATAAAAATTAATACGGGTATTGAATGAAGGAAATTTGAGATCGCTTTCAGCGCTGTAAACGTTTCCTGATTTATCAATTACCAGAATTTTTGAATCTCTTGTAAAAACCAGAATATTACCATTGGATGCTATAAATGTTTTTCTTGCGTGCATTGCCTGTGTGGTATTTTTGAGTTTCATAGGTATAAACCTGTTTTCTGAAAATTCATACAACCCATCAGCACAAACTATTAATTTTTTTAGTGAAGCATTATAAGTAACATGCGAAACGGGCAGTTGCTTGCCATCTTCTCCCTTAATAACTACCTCCTCAGTTTTGTAAGGATGAATTTTCAGGAGTTTACGGCTTCTTGTTACAGCCCATATAATTCCATCATCTGCAGGTTGCAACACATCGAGTAATTTACTATCGGTTGTTCCTGCAAACTGTAAAAAAGCTGAAGTGAATAGTTTCGTTTTCACAATATTGCCCGTTTCAATACTGTAAAAGCCATTTATAAAATCATAGGCCATGGGCTTATTATTACCCGTAACGATAAGCTCCCGTATTTCAGGTACAATTGATTTAACAGGAGTATATGTTTGAAAAAAAGATTCACGAAGTTTGATAAGACCCGAAAAATCTGCAAGCCAGATATTATTCTCTCTGTCCTCATAGATATTTGAGACGAGTGTATTGGGAACAGGTACATTATATTCAAAACGATCAGTTTTTCGGGGTGCTGAAACAAACAATCCTTTTTCATGTGTACTTACCCATATTCTTTTTTTTGAGTCTTTAAAAGTAGTATATATCGTTACATTTTTGAGTTCATCCTTAAACAGCGGAAAGATGGTATCTGAACTGATGCGGCTGATGCCCGAAAAAGTATGTAACAGAATTTCATCATCAAACTTTTTCAGATCAAGATAATAGGGACTTATTGAAAAATTACTATCGATTATTTTATAACTGCCATTCCTGAATAATTTCACTAAATGATTTGAGTAACTGATATAATCGCCATTATTGGTATAAACAATTGTTCTGATGGCTTCATTTTTCCAGCGGCTGATGAGGTTTCGTTTTATCCAAACTTTCTCGTTCCATTCGTATAACCCTTTGCCGGTAAGTGCCAGTAATTTTCCTTCCCTGTTTACTGAATATGAAAAAACATAGTCAATGAGCATGGAATCATTTACATTGGTGTGTATATATTTTTCATTTTGGATATAGCCCATGCCTCTGCGTGTAGCAATCCAGATACGACTTTGATTATCTTCATACATGAGATTTACATACAGATCCGGTAACCCGTTGCTGTATGTATAGTTGTAAAATTTTTTTCCATCAAATCTGCTGATACCAGTATAAGTAGAAGCCCATATATAGCTGCGTTTATCCTGAAATACATTCAGCACATAAGAATCTGGAAGTCCATCAGCAGTTGAATATATTTTTGTATAAAAAGGTGTGTTACCATTTTGAGCTTTGAGCCCTGCATCTGAAAAGAACGCAGCAATTAATAACGGCCATATTAGTGATTTTGATACCATCAGGTTTTGAATATTTTTATCAAGGCTTCCTTGTTTCTTCTTGATACCTCAATTTCCTGTCCATCCGTCATTATGATTGTTCCTCCTTCTCCTTTTCTGTATAGTTTAACATGGCTAAGATTAACTAAATAGGATTTATGTGCCCTGAAAAAATTCTGCTCACTCAGCATTTCATCATATTGCCTCAGCGGATAACTTGAAATAAGTTTGCGTTTGTCTGTTAAATGAAAGTAAGTGTAACTGCTGCTGCTCTGACAGTAAAGTATTTTATCCAGTTCGATAATTTCAAAGCCATCAGAGGAAGGCAGTGCTATTTTATTCTGGATTTGATGGTGGCCCTGTACTGCTCTGAAAAAATCTTCCATTTGCTGCGGAGATGCATGCAGCCGGTTATTAATTCTCTGAGTAGCCCGTTCAACAGCCAATATCAATTCATTTTTGTCAATAGGCTTCAATAAGTAATCAATGGCATTATAGCGAAATGCTTTAATGGCAAATTCATTAAAAGCTGTAGTGAAAATGATGTCGAATGGATAGGTTTCAAATTTTTGCAAAAGGTCAAACCCTGTTTTGTCACGCATCATAATATCAAGAAAGACAAGCTGGGGTTTAAGATCAGTAATGGTAATAAAAGCCTCATCTACATCGGCCGCCTGGCCAATCATTTTAATGCCGGGAACGGTATCCAGAATCAATTTTGAAAGCACATTCCGGCTTTGAAACTCATCATCAATAATAACAGCAGTAACAGGTTGCATCTTTTCAGAAAATGTAAACTAGTTTTTTAATGCCTTGTCTTTCATTTCTTTCCATATCTGATCCTCTTTTTCACTCTTTGCTTCAAAATTATCAGGATTATTTTAAGATAAAGTCGGCTACACAACAATTACAGCATATTTAAAGATATTGATAGTAAATGGCTATAAACTGTCATTGTAAAGACATTCAGATAAAAAGTGCTCCTTTAATTTTGATTCAGTAAAAAGTATAATATGCCTTTGTTCCAAAACGCAGTGAAACAAATCTTTCTTTTAATTTTAATTACGTTTAGTGCTGTTTTAAAGGCTCAACAAAAAATTCCGGTACAACATCGTTATGCAGATTTTTCTGCTACTTCAGGAACTTCGCAACAATCATTGGCAGCATCTTATAATTTTAATTGGAGGTTGGGTAAAAGCAAAAAGTTTGAACTGGGACTGGGTATCCGTAATACTGCTTATTTTGGTTTAAAGAAGGAATTCTGGACAGCTCCTGCAAGGCTTGCAAGGACCAGTACAACACCATTTTTAATTTTCTTTGCCATGCAAAAAATTGAGAACTGGGATACGTTAACCATACAGCGTCCTTTTACCAACTCTCTCAACATCAGCCTGAATTTTGGATACAATATCTCCAAAAAATTATATGCAGGGTTTAATATTGATGCAATTGGATTTACCATAGGCCGTACTACCAGTGGTATTTTGCAAAGCAACGGCTCCACAAGAACAGAATCGGCTGCAAAACCCGCTGCATTTAACTTATTACTTACCGGTGATCATGATCTTGGCTCACTAAACTCTGAGTTTCATCTTAATTATAACCTTAATAATCATTGGAGTATAAAAGGAATTTATCAGTTTTTATTTGTAGAATATAGAACAACCACTATTCTTCAAACAGCACCAGACGGAACTATGAATGAACGTTTCCGTAACAAAGCAAATAATGGAGGTTTGGGTGTAGTTTATCACTTTTAAATCATTAAACAGTATGAATAAATATTTGATTACCGTAATAGTATCACTTGTGTTTTTTTTAACTGCTTGTAAAAAAGAAACGACCACTTCAGCAGCACCCGCCACAGATATAGTAGATCAAACCTCCACTGTTGTAGTTATGGGCAATTTTATAGCAGGGCCTTTTGGTTCTGCCAGCGGAGTGTCTGAAGTGCGCAGGGCATCCAATGGTAGCCTAACACTGGTATTGAAAAATTTTACGGTTAACAGCGGCCCTGATTTGCATGTATATTTATCCAAAGAAGTACAACCGGTTAATTTTATTGATCTTGGTTTATTACGCTCTGTAAGCGGCACACAGGTTTACAACATTAATGGCAATCCTGATTTTACACAGTACAGATATGCATTGATCCATTGCCAGCGTTTCAATCATTTGTTTGGAAGCGCAGAACTGAAAAAATAAATACTGAGCCGCTTTCTCTAGATGGAGTTTTTATTTTTTTTTACAATACCCAGCTTTTTCATTCTGGCTTCAAGCGTTGTGGGGTTTAAGCCTAATATTTTAGCAGCACCATTTGCGCCACTTACCTTCCAGTTAGTTTGCTCAAGTGTTTGGATGATGTGTTCACGTTCTACTTCTTCAATTGTTTTAAGTTCATTTTTTGTTGCTTTACGTTCATTTGAAATTTTCCCGGCGGGTATCCAGTCCCCGTATTCTATTATGTTTTCTTTTGTAAGAATCAATGCACGTTCAATAAGATTTTCAAGTTCACGAATATTACCCGGCCAGTCATAATCCATCAATGCATCTATGACCTCAGGCTCAACATCCTGTATTTTTTTGCCCATCTTTCCTTCATACTTTTTAATGAAGTGTTTCACCAGCAAAGGAATATCCTCTTTTCGCTCCCGTAAAGAAGGAGTAACTATTGGAAAAACATTAAGCCTGTAAAACAAGTCTTCCCTAAACTCTTTGTTCTGAATAGCCTGTTGCAGGTTACGGTTAGTTGCTGCAATAATTCTGACATTTACATTAATAGTTTTGGAATTACCCAGCCGTTCAAATTCGCCTTCCTGCAAAACACGGAGCAATTTAGCCTGCAGTTCAACCGGCAATTCACCAATTTCATCCAAAAAAAGAGTGCCCCCATCAGCCAATTCAAAGCGACCGATCTTTCGTTCCATCGCACCTGTAAAAGCACCCCGTTCATGACCGAATAATTCACTCTCAATAAGATTTGCTGGTAAAGTGGCACAGTTTACCTTAATGAGTGGTCTTTTGTTACGGTCACTGATATTATGAACTGCCCTTGCAATTAATTCTTTACCCGTGCCTGATTCACCTGTTATAAGAACAGTAGCATCTGTAGAAGCTACCTGTTCTATTTGGTGTAAAATTTTTTGAAATTTCTTACTCTTACTTACAATTTCTTCAAAGTTGTGATTGAGTTTTATTTCTTCCTGCAGGTATTTGTTCTGGGCTTTAAGCCTTGCCTGCTCCTGCCCCATCAACACTTTTTCCGTAATATCAATAAACATGGTTCTTGTAAACTCACCGCTGGGGTCGGGGTTACTCCACCATTCTATCCATAAAGGCTTACCATTGTCTTTACGTTTCAATTCCAGAATAACGCCACCTGTATCAGTACCACGGCCTATAGATTCAAAGGCTTCTTTTAAACGTTTTTGATTTTCCGGATTTTCTACCACAAGCGTTTTACCATATATAAAAGGCACCTCCTCAGGTTTTACACCCAATGCCTTCAGTGCTGCCCTGTTAGCCCGTATAAATTTAGAATCCAGCCCTTCATGCACATAGGCAAAGGGGGCTTCCTCAAACAAATCACGGTATCGCTCTTCACTTTCTTTTAATTTTTTCTGAAGCTGAATATTATCGCTTCGCAATAACTCAAGGAGCTTTTCTTCATTACAGATTCTTTCAATTTCAGAACCTGCTCTTGCCGCAAAAATTTTTAATATAGCTGTTTGATTCTGATCTTCTTGCATGGGCCCAGTGTCCAGTGCTGCTATATGCCCTATTATTTCGCCGGTAGATGGGCTATAAATCGGCACCGATATATAGGAATCAAGGTGCTCTTCTTTCGGGAATTTCTGATCGAGGTTTTGGGGGCAGAAATAATCAACACCCCTCATAACAATTTCGCAGGGGGTTCCTGCCAAATCATATTCAATATTTTCCAGGGTTTCTCCCCGGTCAACATAAGAAATGGTTCGAACTTTTGTTTTATTCTCATTAGCACATTCTGAAAT
>CAYPBV010000156.1:0-7698 GCA_964409025.1 uncultured Chitinophagaceae bacterium
GCATCATATTGTGCAAACGATACTGTTACAACACCCGCAAGCAGGAAAAATAAAACTTTAATCTGTTTCATCATATCATTATTAATGTGCTAAGATATTTTCTTTTTATTCACCAAAAATACTCCCCCAAAAATTAATGCCGCTGCCACAATTTTTGAAACTGTGAGTGCTTCACCTAACAGTAAAAATGAAAAAACTGAAGAACATACAGGCTGCAGATAAATAAATACGCCTGCCTGTGATGCACTTAAATGCTGCAATCCATATACCGTAAATAAATATGCAAAAAATGTAGCTCCCAGTACAACAAAAGCAAGCGCAGCAAACTGCTCTGCACCAAATCTGCCCCACTCTGTACTCATGAACTGGTTCCAGCAAAAAGGTGTGATGAGCACCATACCAAATGTAAATACCCAGCGAATTACCTGAAGCGCCGAATACCTGAACATCAGTGGTTTAACCAGTATATAGTATAACGCATAACTGATGGCATTAATCACCACCAGTATATCGCCCAGCAGCATATCAGAACCAATGCCCGACTGTTCTTTAGATAGTATCAGCAGTGATGAACCTGCCAACCCCAGCAACAAGCCAAACAATGTGAGCAGGCTCATCTTTTCATTTTGAAACAGAACTGAAATAAGTAAAATAAAAACAGGAGTAATTAATATGAGCAGGGCAGCATGTACTGGAGTAGTAAGTGTAAGCCCTTTAATAAACAGCAGTTGATTTACAGCTACACCTGTAACAGCACAAAGTAAAAAACGTGGAATGTCCCTTACTTCAATCTTTCCTTTACCCGGCTTTAATACAAATAACAACCAAAACAAGAAGACCGTTACAGCAACCCGTATAAAATTTAAACCAAATGGTTTTATAAAGGATGGTGAAATTAATTTCACCATACTGAAATTGATGCCAAATAAGAGGTTGGCAGCAATAACAGCCCAGTAAGCTTTGGTTTTAGTAGTGGTAGACAGCATCAATAATTTGCGTGCAAAAATAGATATTATGCTACTTAAGTTGCGGAGTAATAAGTAATGAATCAATTACATCCCTGTAATATTCATAATCATCCTCCTTAAATGGATTTGAGTAAGAAAAAGTATTCATGATTGTAACTGCTTTTTCAAGCTGAAAGTCCTGTTGATGTAAAAAGGGAAAGCATCCCAGCTGCTGCATATGTTTGGCCAGGTATTCCTGCTCAGTTTGACCAGGTGTGGGAATTAAGAGCGCTTTCTTTTTCAACTTAAGTAAATCCATAATGGTAGTATAACCGCTTCTGCAAATAACAAATGCTGACTCCTGCATCTTTTGTTCCAGTTGATGAGCTGAAAGATGATTATATGTTTCAACAGCAGAAGTAAAATCAACTTCAGCATTACTTCCCGGTAATCCTCTTACTACAATAATGTTTTTGGAACTTTGTACAAGCTGCCGTTTTAACTTTTCTTCAAGCAGGCTGCGCTGCGGTTCAGGGCCTGAGAGCAAAATCATCAAATCATATTTACAAGTTTGAACTGATTTATGTTGAAATCTTGAAATCAAACCTAAGTAAACAGGATTGGTTGATTGATAGGGTGGATGTGATAATTCACCTGCTGCGTTAGGCGCAGTTTTCACATCAGGCACCCAGAGTGTTCGAAAGCGCATAATATAGCGTTGATGAAGTTGCTGCAACCAATCGTCAACCCGTTTATGGATACCGGATTGAATACGCAATTGATGGGTAATATATATACTATGTGTTTTATTGCTGTAAAATCCGGGTCGGTTATCACTGATGATGATATCAAATTTTTCCTGCTTCAATAATTGATGTAACCATTTCTGTTCTTTTCTGATAGCTCCAAAAATCTTTGGTAATTGCAGAAAAAGAGAAAAGATTAGAAAATTTTTACCATACTTAATTTGATAGCCCGGTAATTTCAGAAGTTGAAGCTGTGGAAACTCCCTGGCAAGGAGCTGTGCAGATGCCCCATCTGCTGCCAGCACTACTTCACATCTTCTCTGAACCAGCTCACCTATTAGCGGCACACAACGGGCAGTATGGCCCAGCCCCCAATCCAGTGGAGCAACCAATACCCGTAAACTTTTTCCTGTACCGCTCATGAAAATTCACAATATTTAAGTGGGAAAATAGTTAATTTAGAAATGTATTTCCATGAACCATTTAAAAAATAAAAGAATTTTGGTGCAGCGTTCAACCTTTAAAATAGTTCTATTGTTACTGATTACAACTTTTATCTTGAGCGGATGCAGCGGTGGTAAGGGTTTATTTGGCAAAAAAAACGACTGTGGCTGCCCCAATAAAAAAGGTATGGTAGGTTACTGAACATGGCTTCGAATAAACATCAGCAAAGGGATTTACTCGTACTGTTAAACAACGAGTTCCGCAGCCGGAGTGCAATTGAGCAGGAGGTGGAATGGCTGCATGATGTACTATTTCATGTAGAAAGCATTGAAAACTTTTGTATTGCCCATGAGTTGATACATGTGAACAAAAACAAAGTTTATCAGGAGCATCACAAAATAAGAAGAGAAGTACAGCGTAAAAAAGAAACACCCTTTGTGTTTTTGAATAATAAAAACTAAGAATATTTACAATAAATAATAAACATAAAAAGGAAACCATTTGCGGGCCCCTTTTTTATTTTAAGACAGTTTGACTATAAAAACTTATCACCTTTATTCCGTTTTACTTCCGCAACGTATTCTTTTATTTCCTGTTCCTTTTCTTTTTTACAAATAAGAAGCACATCATTGGTATCAACTATAATAAAATCATCCAATCCCTGGAGCAGTACCAATTTTTTATCATCGGCATGTACTACATTTTTTGTAGCATCAATAATCATCACATTTTTTCCTGCAACAGCATTACCAAAATAATCTTTCTCCATATTTTCATAGGCACTGTTCCAGGTACCAAGGTCACTCCAGCCAAAAGATGAAGGCATTACATATACATTATCGGCTTTTTCCATAATACCATAGTCAATGGAAATATTGGTACATTGGGGATAAATGCGATCGATTGCTTCCGTTTCATCAGCCGTATTGAAATATTCCTGCTCTGCTACAAATACCTCATTCATTTCAGGCAAAAACTTTTCAAAAGCTTTTACAATATTTTTCACCTTCCATACAAAAATACCGGCATTCCATAAAAAATCTCCGCTTGCAAGAAAAGTACGGGCCAGTTCAAGATTGGGCTTTTCAGTAAATGTTTTTACTTTATAAACAGCATCAGCCACCGGCATTGCCTCATGCTGTATGTAACCATACCCTGTATTTGCATAGGTAGGTTTAATACCCAGTGTAACCAGTGCGTTAATGCTTTTTACAAAAGAAAACGCATCCAAACATACTTTGCTGAAAGCAGGGGCATCCAGTATCAAATGATCAGCCGGAGCACATATAAGCAGGGCTTCTTTATTTAATTGCAGCAATTTATGAGAAACATAGGCAACACAGGGAGCTGTATTTTTTCTGCTGGGCTCACTTAAAATATTGTACTGCGGAAGTTCAGGCAATTGTTTATGCACAATCTCTGTATATTCTTTACTGGTTACCACATAAATATTTTCAGCAGGAATAAATTCTTTATAGCGATCAAAGGTCATTTGAATTAGTGTGCGGCCTGTATGCAGTATATCCAAAAACTGTTTGGGAAACCCTGTACGACTCATCGGCCAGAACCTGCTGCCGATACCACCAGCCATAATTGCAACGTAATGATTCTTGTTCATAGACCCATATCCCCTTAAGGAGGACAAAACTGTTTAATATTATTAGTTAATTATCAGCTATTACCCCAAAGGGGGATGGGGCTTAAATGAGCCCTTCTTTAACTAAATCATGCAAATGTATAACACCTGCATATTGCTTTCCGTTAATTACCATTAATTGTGTAATGTTATTATTGCGCATCAGTTCCATCGCATCAATAGCCAGGGCATCTTCCTCAATTGTTTTTGGATTGATGGTCATAATTTCAGATGCTTTTATTTTATCAATTGCTGTTGATTTTTCAAGCATTCGGCGTAAATCACCATCTGTAATTACCCCCAGCAGTTCATCCTCATCGTTTACAACAGCTGTAACACCTAACCTCTTTTTTGAAATTTCAAGGATCACATCTTTTAAAACTGTGTGTGCTTTAACCTTTGGCTGTTCATTATTCTGTGATAAATCATGTACCCGCAGGTATAATTTTTTGCCTAAAGCACCACCCGGGTGAAACTTGGCAAAATCACTGGTGCTGAAACCACGTTTTTCCATCAATGCTACAGCTAATGCATCACCCATAACCATTTGTGCGGTAGTGCTGCTGGTAGGAGCAAGATTATTGGGACATGCCTCCTGACTTACCGTTGTATTTAACACATACGTACTTTGTTTAGCCAAATAAGATTCCACATTACCTACCATGCCAATGATTGGATTACCGAAGTTTTTAATGAGTTGTGATAACACTTTAATCTCCGGGCTTTCTCCGCTTTTACTGATGATCATTACTACATCAAAATTTAAAATCATTCCCAAATCACCATGAATAGCTTCGGCAGCATGCAGGTAAACCGCAGGCGTTCCTGTAGAGTTAAGCGTAGCTACAATTTTTTGTGCAATTACAGCACTTTTACCAATACCACTTACAATCAACCTGCCTTTGGCATTCATAATTACATCAACAATGATATTAAACTCATCATTAAGCTGATGAGCAAGCTGGCTGATAGATTCAGCTTCCAGTTGAATGGTACGTAATGCAATTTCTTTGGGATTTATTGTAGCCATGCGGCGCAAACGTACTTGAATTAACAGAAATAGAAAAAGAATGAGTGATAAAAGGCGCTTAAAATATCAGTTATACTCATTTAAAACCGTTTGTGCAGAAATATGCAAAACTGTTTTAAAAAAAAGATTTATCTTATCTATCGTTTGCAGAGGTAGTTTTTTGGCTGATTTTAACGAATAAAAGGGCATATTTCAGTACCTTCGCTGTCCTTTAAAAAAAAGCAGCTTACTGCTTTGTATCAACCAATACAACTGCTTGCCCAGAGAATTTTAATTAAAACAAAAGAGCGAAGGACGTTCAGTGATGAGTACAGTAAAGAAAAAAGCTCCGACAAGCGGAGCTACCAAAAAGTCAACAGGTGTAAAAACTATTGCAAAATCTGCTCCTGCCAAATCAAATGGCAAAGCCAAGCTAACAGGCAATTCATCAGCCCTGTATAAGGCATTACATGAGTATTTTGGATTTGATGCATTTAAAGGCACGCAGGAGCAGGCCATTTTAAATCTTCAAAGCGGAAGAGATACGTTTGTAATAATGCCTACAGGTGGCGGCAAAAGTTTATGTTATCAGTTGCCCGCTATGATGGCCGAGGGTGTGGCAATCATTGTAAGCCCCTTAATAGCATTGATGAAAAATCAGGTGGATCTGGTACGCAGCTACAGCAGCAAAGATGATGTGGCACATTTTCTTAACTCCACACTTACCAAAAAAGAAATAAAAGAGGTACATGATGATTTAAAGAGCGGCAGTACCAAAATGCTATATGTTGCTCCCGAAACATTAACTAAAGAAGAGAACATTGAGTTCTTCAGTGATTTAACCATTTCCTTTTTTGCAGTGGATGAAGCACACTGTATTAGTGAGTGGGGTCATGATTTTAGACCGGAATACAGAAGGTTGCGGGAAATGATGGACCAAATCAATCCCAACATTCCGGTAATTGCATTAACAGCAACTGCAACACCTAAAGTACAAAGTGATATTGTAAAGAATTTAGGACTTCGCAATCCTGAAATCTTTATTTCGTCATTCAACCGCAGCAATCTGTATTACGAAATTCAGCCAAAGATTAAGAAAGAGCAAACGGTAAAAAGCATTGTAAAATTTATTTCACAAAACAAAGGCAAGAGCGGTATTATTTATACACTAAACCGCAAAACAACCGAGGAACTGGCAGATGTATTGATGGCCAATGGCATTAAAGCCGTGGCCTATCATGCAGGCTTGGATTCTAAGTTGCGGGCAGAGCGTCAGGATTTGTTTTTAAATGAAGATGTACAGGTAATTGTAGCTACCATCGCCTTTGGAATGGGAATTGATAAGCCCGATATACGTTTTGTTATACACTTTAATATACCCAAGAGTATTGAAAACTATTATCAGGAAACAGGGCGTGCAGGCCGTGATGGCATGGAAGGAAAATGTATTCTTTATTACTCGCATAAAGATGTAAGCAAACTGGAGCACCTGATGCGTGATAAACCCTTAAGTGAAAGGGAAGTAGGCGCACAACTCATCCAGGAAACAGTAGCTTTTGCTGAAAGCAGTGTTTGCCGCCGCACCATTCTCCTTCATTATTTTGGCGAGGAATATGAAAAAGAAAATTGTGGCAACTGTGATAACTGTCTCAACCCTAAAGAAAAAATTGAAGCAAAAGACGAAGCAGTTACTGTATTGAAAATTGTAAAAGCACTGGATGAGCGTTTTGCTACAGATTATGTATTACCCATTCTTGCAGGAAGATTAACGCCACAGATTCAAATGTACCGACATGACCAACTGGCTGAGTTTGGCAGTGGTAAAGACAAAGATTTACATTTCTGGAATTCCCTTATACGGCAGATGTTACTGGGCGGCCTATTAAAAAAGGACATTGAAGAATACGGCTTGCTAAAACTTACAAAAGAGGGCGAAGCGTATTTGAAGAAGCCCAAATCGTTTAAAATTGTACTAAATAACCTTTATGAAGAAGCAAATGAAGATGATGAAGAAGGTACTGATGGCGGGGGTAGTGGCGCAGCTACCGATGATGCTTTATTTGAAATGCTGAAAGAGCTTCGCCAGAAAGAAGCAAAGAAAAAAGGATTACCACCCTTTGTAATCTTCCTCGAAAACTCTTTGCAGGATATGGCTACCCTTTATCCTACTACCATGGAAGAGTTGGAAAAATGCCAGGGCGTAAGTAAAGGAAAAGCCATCCGTTACGGCAAGCCGTTTATTGAATTGATTGCAAAATATGTAGAAGAAAATAATATTGAAAAGCTGGAAGAGTTTGTAATGAAGAGTGTGGTGAATAAAAGCGGCAATAAAGTATTTCTAATCCAGAATGTAGATAAACGTGTACCGCTTGAAACCATTGCTAAAAACAAGGGGTGGCGTATGGATGAAATGCTGGAAGAAATGGAAACCATTGCTGCCAGCGGCACCAAACTACGGCTGGATTATGCAATAGACGAATGGCTGGATGAATATGAACAGGAAGAAATTATTGACTATTTCAAAAGCTGCAGTACCAGCGATTTAAAAGTAGCCCAACAGGAGTTGGAAGACGGGAATTACAGTTGGGAGCAATTGAAAATTATGCGTATTAAATTTTTGAGTGAATACGGTATGTAAGGAAGAAAAAGCTCCGGCAAAAAAGGAGAAGAAATAAAATTAGCCGAAGATTTCAGACGTAAAGCTCAAAACTCTATATTTGCAGCCCCAACAACGTTAAAACTAAGTTGGGCAAGCCCGAAGCATAAAAGAAGGATAGGCTTCCACTTACCTACGGTTGTGTTTCAGGAATCCGGCCGGTGTTTAGGCTATGGCTGGTAAAGGTGCGGTAGCTCAGTCGGTAGAGCAAAGGACTGAAAATCCTTGTGTCGCCGGTTCGATCCCGGCCCACACCACAG
>CAYPBV010000157.1:0-7654 GCA_964409025.1 uncultured Chitinophagaceae bacterium
TGAAAACAGACCTGCTGAACAATATTGTTGAAACGGATAAGAACAACAATGTTACTGCGGCAGCTAAAACCATTTATGTGAAAGTGAAAGAGCTGGCGCTTGGTGTGGTAGAAAGCAATACACTGCAAACTATCGGCAGGTACTACAAGCTCCGGATACCTGATTCATTGAGAGGTTCAACCATACTGCTTACGTTAAAAACCGGCGATTCATTGACCATGCGTAACGAAATGTATGTGGGCGGCTCCTATATACCCTCACCTGCACAGTTTACCTACCGGTTTGAAACACCCAATTATGGTAATCAGCAAATTCTGATGAGTGATGTTAATGACTCAGTATACTACATCTTTATCCGTTGCGTATCACCTAATCCTGTTCTGCAAAATATTACTGTCAAAGCAGTGAAGTTGCCCTTTGCCATTGTAAATATTAACGCTGCAAGCGGAGGTAACGGAGGTAATGTAACCGTTAAAATAACCGGCTCTTTATTTACCAATAATATGCAGGCAACGCTAAGTAGGCCTGGCACCACGATTACGGCCCGGCAAGTGTATTTCATCAACAGTACAACTGTATTTGCCACCTTCCCGCTGCAGGCAAAACCGTTAGGGGTATATGATATTACCCTTACCAAGCCCGATGCATCGGTTGCCGTTCTAGCAGGTGCGTTCTCTGTTGTAAGTCCTAACAACGGCGGCCTGATAACCGGCGGTGGTGTCAATACCGGTCCTACAGGTTCGGGTACAGACCCCGGTTGCGACCCGGGTGCAGATGCGGGATTAAACTCTCAATTGGTAGTGCAATTAGTGTATCCTGAAAAAGTGTTCAGCGGATGGCCCTTTACCATACAGCTCAACTTCAGCAATCCTACCAATATGGATATACCGGTACAAACACGGGTATTGTACAATGATAGGAATGTGCCGATGTCTTTAACACAGGCCGGGCTGGCAAACGGGTCTTCAACGCTCTATCTGCAACTGACAGAGCCGGGCGGACCTCCGGGCATTATCCGGGCTGGCGGCAGCGGAAGTATTATCATTTACTCAAAAGCACCGCTGAGTACACCCGGTCATACCATTGTTAATCTCAATTTGAAGTAACCCTGTAAAGAAAGTAGTATGAATAAGTTTATAAAACATAGCATCCACAATTTTAACAGCACTGCAATTCTGTTGTTGTTGATAATGCAGATAAGCAGTAATGGCGTTATTGCACAAAACATCAATATCCCCAATAAAACGGGACCGATGGACCTGGGGGTGAACAGCCTTACCGGCAACCTGTTTTTTTCACGCAGCGATGTGTTTGTGCCTGCACGCATGTTCAATCTCAGTATCACCTTTCACTACAACAGTTTTAATTTTGATAGTAACAAAGGATACGGTAACGGCTGGAGTTTCATTTATGATATCCGTTACATGAATGATACAGCCAATGGAAAACGAATTCTGTGGGGAGATGGAAGAGAAGACAGTTATCAGTTTACAGGAAGTGCTTATAAAGCCCCTGCCGGTTTCTTTTCTATATTGCAGGAATACCAGAGCGGCAAGTTTTCATTGACAGAAACAGATGGTACCACCTGGTTTTTTGATAATGCCCTTCACAAACGCCTCACCAGAATACAGGAACCCAACGGCAATTTTATCAATTTCAATTATGCTGATACATTGCTTACATCACTTACGAACAATGCCGGTCAAACCATCAGCTTTGCCTATGATTCCAAAGGAAGGCTGATTACCGTTACAGATGCCATAGTTGCACCGTCCCGTTCCTGGTCGTATTCATACGACGCTTCCAACAATCTGCTACAGGTAACAGACCCGCTTGGTGGTAAATACAACTACAGCTACCTCATTAACGGACCTGTAAAATCAGTGACCGATAAAAACAGCAATGTAGTTGACATCATTTACTACAACGATTTTACAGTGAGTGAAATGATTGGCTGTAACAAACGCATGAGTTTCAGTTATGATACAGCGCAAAAAGCAACCGTTGTTACTGATTACCTGGAGAGCGGCACCAACCAGGTAACAAAATACTTTTTCAATTCATCGGGTGGCAATACCTGGCTTTCAGGTATGACAAGCAACTGCTGCGGTTTTGATATGAAATTTGAATATGATGCACAGGGCAATAAACTAAAGGAAACAGATGCCAATGGAAATATAACAACGTATACTTATGATGCCAAGGGAAACGTGCTTTCCATTACTGATGCATTGAATCAAACGAGTACGTTTACCTATTCACCGGACTATAATAAAATCACCAGTATTACTGACCCCAAAGGATTTGTTACTACCATCAGTTATGATTCAAAAGGCAATGCCATACAGATTACCGAACCGGGAAATATTGTTTATACAGCGGCGTACAACAGCAATGGTGAAATTACAAGCAGTACCAACCCACGTGGACAAACCTATACCTACACCTATGATGCGTATGGAAACCCGCTTACAGTAAATGGCCCCAATGGTTTTACAGCTGCATTCGGCTTTGATGCAAGGGGAAACATGATTTCGTTTACCGACCCCAACAGCAATACAAGCAATATGCAGTATGATATACTCAGCCGTATGAAACAACTGACGGACCCGCTCAATCATAACATACAGGTGAGTTATGATGCCATGGACAACCCCACTGTAATCAAAAACAAAAACAATGAAAACAGTCTGCTGAAGTTTGATGCTTCCAACCGTATGGCACAATTTACTGATGCAATGGGTAAAACAACCACGGTGGCTTATGATGGCATGGATAATATCATTGCCATCACCAATGCAGCCGGAAATACAACCACGTTTTCCTATGACAGCCGCAACCGGCTTTCCGGTATCAAAGATGCAGAAGGCAATCTCATTACCTATAACTATGATGCCAATGGAAATATTATCAACACACAATTCCCCAACGGTCAACAATATAATTACACATATGATGCATTAGACAGGATTAAAACGATAACCGATGCTACCAGCAACCTTGCACAAATAGAATACGACCCCAATGATAATATTACCAAAATCACGAATGCCACCGGTGCGGTTATGCAATTCAGTTATGACAGCCTGAACCGTATCCGGAAAATAACCGACCCGCTGGGAAATCATGTAGAACTTAGCTATGATAAAAACGGAAACGTCACCTCCTTTAAAGACCGTAAAGGCAGCATCAGCAATATTGTGTATGATAACCGTGACCGCATCACCGGTTATACAGATGAGAACGGCGCTGTAACTACTGTGGGTTATGATGCAGCAGGCAATGTAGTTTCATTACGAGATGCCAATAGCAATACAACAACGTATACCTATGATGCCCTCAACCGTGTAAGAAGAATGACCTATGCTGATGGCAGTTTTTCAGAATACACCTATGATGTAAAAAACAATGTAACAGCACGCAGACTTACAAACGGCACCATCATCAATTATAGTTATGATACCTTGAATCGCCTCATCAGCAAAACACTGCCCGACGGTCAGGTACACACGTACACCTATGATGCCATCGGACGGCTCACCTCTGCCACCAACGCAGCAGGAACAGTAACACTTACCTATGATGTACTGAACAGAATAACTTCAGAATCGTTTAACGGACGTACAGTAAGATACAATTACAGTATCAGCGGCCGCACACAAACCACCACCTATCCCGACAGTTCCGTTGTTACCAAAACATTTGATACGAGAAACCGATTGGTTTCCATTCAAAAAAACGGAACTGCAATAGTTAGTTATCAATACAACAATGCCAACCAGCTCATCAGTAAAACCTTTGCCAATGGTGTTACCACCAATATGCAGTATGATTTTGCCAATCGCTTAACCAACATCAGCACAGGAGCTTTTCAGAATATTTCATTTACCTATGACGCCAATGGTAATAAAACCACGGTTACAAGAAACAACGCTAACAAGTCGGAGCAGTTTACCTATGACAACGGTAACAGGCTTACTGCTTACAGGCAGGGACCTGCCGGTGGGCCATTTGTAATTAACAACAGCTATACCTACGATGCGCTGGGCAACCGTACAACACTTGTATCCAATGGCATTACAACCAACTATACGGTGAACAACCTCAACCAGATGCTCAACAGTAACAATGGTGTGCAGAACATCAATTACACGTATGATGCCAATGGTAATCTCAGTTACGATGGTAAATTCTATAAAACATACGATGCTGAAAAAAGATTGCTGAAAGACTCCGCATCCCCTGCTGCAGTACTTACCTATGTGTATGACGCCATGGGCAGAAGAGTTACAAAAAATCTCAATGGTAATGCACTCAACTATACCTATGCAGGATTGGAGCAGATTGAAGAACGGAATGCAGGAGGCGTACTATTAAACCGAACCATCTTCAATCATTTTCTTGAACCCGTTGTAAACGAAAAAGGCAATCTGCCATTTTATTATCACGCCAATGATTTAATGAGTGTTGAGTTTCTTACCAATGCCGCCGGTACATTGGCAGAACAGTATGAGTATGATGTATACGGTAAACAAACTATTTACGATGGCGCAGGAAACCCCATAACCGGAAGCAGCACCGGCAATCGTTTTGGATTTACCGGGCAGGTATATGACAGTGCCACCGCTTCCAACAAATTTTTCTTCCGGGAATACAATCCTGCCACCGGATTATTTAACCAGCGTGATTTGATTGGTTATGCAGATGGAATGGGATTATATCAATATGTACATAATAACCCGGCAAATGGAGTGGATGTGTGGGGGTTGGAGGAAGACCCTTGCAAACATGATAAGGATAAAATTAAGTTAGTAACAGGCAGAATGGCATTTCTTGAAGTTAAGATTGCAACTAAGGGAGGGGTTGATGGTAAGAATGCAGTAGATTTTGGGTACGATGGCAGAAATTTTGTAACAGGCTATATTTCTTCAATGACAGGTGTGTTGAATTGGAGTTTAGGAACATCATGGATAAACTACGGCAGACAGGCAGACAGCAGGTTTTATTCTGATTATTATAACAGTGACGTTGGAAATAACAACTTCTTTTTTATGGGAAAAAGTATGAAAAGCTGGGAGGTAAATTATTACTTTACAAATTCGGCTTTACGAAATGCAGGATTTTCTGAAACTTCATCCGGAGCATATACAAATAACTGGAATACCGGGAAAGCTGTGTTAAGTGGAATTAAGAATCGGAGCTATAAAGCATTTCAAGATCGTATGAAAGAAGGTATAATTAAGAATGAAATGGTTCAAAAGGCTTTTGAAAACAACCCCAAAGATTTGATTTGGTTGAAAAAAGAAGATGATTTTGAAGAAAATGAATTTGGTCAGTTTTGGCCTGTAATTAATCCGAAAACCGGTGAAATATCAAGGGAGTTTTTTCGAAAAAGAAATTTGACAAAAAAACAACTCGAACGCTATAAAGAGTGGGCCAGAAAGAACTGCCCCCAAAACAATTCAGGCGGCACTCAAAAACCACCCAAATACCGATGGAATCCTATTACCGGTAAATACGAAGTCATTGCCTCCAACGACCCCAATGAAATCATCGGCCCCACCGGTGAGCCCGACAAGCGCTGGGTAAGTGTAAAAGATCGCCTGCCCTATACCGTTACATATGAAAACGATAAAACAGCTACAGCTCCGGCCAAGTATGTAAAAGTGGTGGTGCCTGTGCACAACAAAATGGATGCGGCCAGCTTTGAATTAAAAAACCTTGGGTTTAACAGTCTCACCTTTACCGTGCCGCCCGCCACTGCTTCCAATTATCAACGGTTGGATTGCCGGGATTCACTGGGTCTGTTTGTAGATATGACGGCCGGTTACGATGTGATCAACAATAATTTTTTCTGGGAGTTTCAATCCATTGACCCGCTTACACTGCTGCCACCAGCTGACCCGCTGAAAGGATTTTTGTTAAGACAGGATAGCAGTAACAGTTTGTACGGACATGGGTTTGTCAACTTCAGCATTAAGCCCGTTATCCATGCACAAACACTGGATTCCATACTGGCGCAGGCGTTTATCATTTTTGATACCAATGATACCATTCCCACCAATATTGAAAAGAATACCATTGATGCAGTACCACCCACCAGCAATATGAGTTCGCTGGGCACAAATTACACCGGCTCCATTCCACTTTCATGGACGGGTGCAGATGACCCGGGCGGATGCGGTGTTCGTTTTTATACTTTGTACGTATCAACAGACGGTATCAACTTTTCAATCATCCGCTCTGGCATTACAAGAAGAGATACCGTATTTACCGGCACTCCCAATGTGCGTTATTACTTTTTTGTACTGGCTACAGATAGTGTGGGTAATACAGAAACCCTGCGAGCCAATGCCATCCAGAGCACTTTGCTGGGCGGAGCTTTACCGGTAACATGGTTGTATTTTAATGGTAAAACAATCAATAAAAATAATGTGCTGGAGTGGGCTACTGCATCTGAACAAAACACAAAAGAATTTATTATTGAACGATCAGTTAATGCTGTGAATTTTTCAAAAATCGGAACTGTAAAAGCTGCCGGTAGTACAGCCACTACCAGCAATTATAATTATACTGACTATGATATTGACAGGCTTAATCAACCGGTAATGTATTACCGTCTCAGGCAGATGGACCTTGATGGACGATTCAGTTACTCCAATATTATCAGGTTAACATATAATGCAACTGAAAAAACGAAAACCCTGGTTTATCCCAATCCTACCAATGGTCTGTTAACCATCGTTGTAGCTGATCAAAAACTAATCGGTTCACTGGCAAGGGTTTATGATGAAAGCGGCCGGTTACTACAGTCCGTGAAAATAACAGCCACCGCACAAACGATAAATTTAACCAGTTATCTTGGTGGCATCTATTTCATTATTCTGGAAAATAAAGAATCGCTCAAGATTATAAAAAAGTAAAACTATGAAGAACTGAAAAGATGAAGACCGCCCTGTAACGGGTGGTCTTTTTATGTAACAAAATGTGGTTATCTTTGGAGCTCAATAATTAAATCAATTTTTATATGAAACATCTTTTGAACGTTGCCATTCTTCTTTTTACAGGAATCGTAGCTTTTGCTCAAAGCCCCAAGCCTGCTGAAAAAGGAATAACCTATGGTGCAGGTACCACTAATGAAAACACAGTCACCGTTACCGAAATGGAAAAGAAATTTGCCGCAGATGAAAAATTTGAAGGCAAGATAGTAGGTAAAGTTACTGAAGTGTGCCAGGAAAAAGGCTGCTGGATGAAAGTAGAAAAATCCAACGGTGAAACCCTGATGGTAAAGTTTAAAAACTATGGTTTCTTTATGCCTAAAAACATTGTGGGACAAACTGTAGTTCTCGAAGGGGAAGCAGTGGTAAAAGAAGTAAGCGTAAAACAACAAAAACATTATGCTGAAGACGCCGGCAAAAGCAAAGAAGAAATTGAAAAAATAAAAGAGCCGAAGAAGGAAACACAGTTTATTGCAAAAGGTGTGCTGGTATTATAAATTAAAACCGAATGACTTTAGAAAGCCTTCTCTTATTGGGAAGGCTTTCCTGTTATTACTCATCAATGTTTTAGTAATTGCTTACTCACCATCTCCTCATTAAGCCATAACTGAAGTAAATAAGCAGCAGCAGGCAAATCATTGAGCGCTTTTAACTCT
>CAYPBV010000158.1:0-7582 GCA_964409025.1 uncultured Chitinophagaceae bacterium
GTTTTAATAGATATATCCAGCTTATCGGCAATTTCCTGGTACTTCAATTCTTCAAAACGGCTTAGCTGAAAAATCGTTCGGCACTGTTCGGGCAGTTCGCTCAAAGCGGTTTTAATTTTTTGTTCCAGCTCGGCAACGGCCAGTTTTTTAGATGTGGTTTCTTTTGTTGCTTCACTCATGTTTTGCTGAGCGTACTGTGCGTACGACTTTTTTACCTTTTGATGTTTCAGGTGATTGCAACTTTCATTATAAACAGAACGGTACAGGTAAGCGGCAACAGAGGTCTGAATGTTGAGACTGCTGCTGCGGTCCCATAATTTGAGAAACACATTCTGTACAATTCCTTCGGCTACAGCATCATCCCGTACAATGGTGCAGGCGTAGGCGTGCAGGTTCTTAAAGTGTGTTTTAAAAACCTGTTCAAAAGCCGCCTCATTTCTTTGAACGAGTTCCCGGGCCAGAAATGCTTCATTTACTGCCATGCTTATCAACTCAGTGCCGGTTTATACAGGAATAACAACCAAAGGCGCTTGTACCCCTATGTCAGCCTGAAATAATTATTGAAGCTAAAGTAGAATAAATGTGCAGGGCGGTCAAACACATATTTGGGCAAAATTGAAGGCATTATTGAATTGTTGAGTTTAGTATGCAGAATTTTTGATTATTTAATGAAATAACAATCCAAATAAGATTATATACTGTTTTCTTATTATCCAACCGGAGCAAACTCCATAATCTTTGGCTGCTCCTTACCGTTATACTCAATTACAAGCATCGCTTCCTCTTTTATAATATGATTGTAGTGTGTAAATTCCTGCCAGTTAAAATGGATGGGTAATAAAACATGTCTGTAACGGTGATGATTTAACTGCAATTGCTCTATCCTCTTCGTTTTGGCAGCACCAGTTACTTCTACCTGCAAGAGATCCACCGGTTTTATTTTGTACTGCAAATAATAATCAATGGAAATGAGTTGCTGTAACACTGCATCATCAGCATACGATTCTTTAGCAAATCCAAATAAGAGTTGATATACATCTCTCAAATCGTGTTTATGAAAATCAGAATGGGTTTGAAAATATGTACCCAGCCCCAGCAGAAAATCAAACACACTGTAATACGCTGTTACATACTTTAAGGTGTGAAGTGCTCTTGTTTTGTTCCAGTAAATTTCCAAAGCTTCTTCTACGAGTGTAATATTTGCCAGCTCTTCCTTACTCAGATATTTGCTTTCAATAATCTGATACGGAGCAATAGGGTCGTATTTATAACCGTGCTGTTCTGTTTTATAACGTACTGGTGTGCCTTTGAGAAATTTTAAGAAGCCCAATTGTAATTCAGGCGGAAACAGTTTGAATACTTCTTCAAAACTATACTTGATGTCTTCATAATAATCTAATGGCAAACCCACAATCAAATCCAGATGCAGTTCTACTTTATCACGCACCTGTGCAATAATGCTTTTTGTTTTTTCAAAACTTTGCTTGCGGCTTACTTCCAGGTTTGCTTTTTGATTGACTGTTTGAATACCGATTTCAAAACGAAACAAACCCTTCGGTACTTTTTCATTGATGAATTGAATGATATCCGGGTGAAGTATATCTGCTGTTATTTCAAACTGAAATACATTTTCCGGGCGATGATGATCTAAGATGAACTGAAACACTTCCAGTGTAAAATCACGTTTCATGTTAAAGGTTCTGTCCAGAAACTTGATCACACGTCCGTTTTGCATTAAATACAACAGGTTGTCTTTAATATCCTTTATAGGTAAATAACGCACCTTGTTATCCAGACTTGCCAGACAGAATTCACATTTGTACGGACATCCTCTGCTGGTTTCTATATAACTGATTTTATTATACAAATCTTCAGCAGGGTCATGCACATAAGGATTTATACCAATAAAGTTGCTCATATCATATATGGTGCTGCGTTCCATGTACTGCACTTGCCCATCTTTCTTCCACACAAGATTTGGTACCAAAGAAACATTCGGATAATTATTCAGCAACTCATGAAACGGAATTTCACCCTCACCTGTAATAATAAAATCAACACAATCATGCTTAATCATTTCTTCCCATTCATAACTCACTTCAGGTCCGCCCAGTAAAACTTTTGTATGTGGGCTCATTTGCTTGATGCGTTGTGCCACATCGATTGTTTGTGTAATATTCCAGATATAACAACTGAATGCCACTACTTCATACTTACTGCACTCGGCTGCAATCTCCTCCTTGTTTTGCTTGATGGTAAATTCTTTCCATTGCAAGCCCGGATGTTCTTTATTGAGTGTATACAACAACCGCACAGCCAGGTTCATGTGAATGTACTTGGCATTGAGCGTAGTTAACAGGATTTGTACGGGCTGTTGCATCCGGCAAAAATAAACGTTCTGCACCAAGCCTGAAATGGAGATAACCGGATATTGCTGATTTATTTTAATTCACGGATTATTATTTCTATTTTGTGTAAACCTTAAACTACCAATATATGAATAGCCGATACTTGCCGCTGTACGCTGTACTGCTGTTGCTCTCTTTTCATTCTATGGCTCAACAAGCAGCCTTTAATCAAAACTCATCCCGCAGCAATCATACAAGAGCGTTCAACCAAAATTCATCCCGAAGTAATCATACCCGCAGCATGAACACCGGTAATGACTGGCAGTTTGGTATCAACTCCGGCGCTTCCTTCGGACTCAACAGTAATGAAGTTTCCTTGTTTCGTGGCAATGGTCTTGCTGCAGGACTAAATGGTCAATATTTTGCAGGTCCGTTTGGTTTGGGCATCAGTGCCGGGTTCATCAACAGCAAGCTTAATACATCTGCCATCAGTCAATTTATTATTGACCGAAAGTTTCCTCAAACAAGTACCATTACAACTACTCCTGCACAAAATGCATTTCTGATGCTGGGGCCCAGCTTCCGGCTCGGAACCAAAGTACAATTATTAGCAGGTGTAAAAGCCGGTATCTTTTTTAACCAGGGAGGCGGATTAATCATTAGTCAGCAGGGAGCACTGCGTCCATTCTATCGTTTTGAAAGCGGCACGAAAAGCCTGTTCTCCGGTTTTAATGGCTCCATTTCCTTTTCCTATCCCGTTGGTAATACATCAGCGATTGTATTGTCAACAGACTATCTAAGGTCATCTGCATCCGTTCAATTATTTGATCCCCAGCGGGGCATTGATATACCTGTTGAGCAGAAAAGGAATTTCGAAACCATTAACGCAGGCATTTCATTCATCAAAACCTTCAATGTAAAGTCTCCACGTGATGCAGCCAGTGGTCAGGCAAGCGGAAAACGATTTGCGCCATCAAATGATGATGAACAGCAAACTACCAATCGTGTGCTGAAAACAAAAACGAAAAGCAACCAAAGCAATGACCGTATACATGGCGATCAGCATGTTGATGAAACGGTGAGTATTATTGATCCTGAAAACAAACGGGTACTCAAAACAAAAACCAAAAGTAACCAAAGCAATCATCGAACAAACAATGAAAGTTGCGGACCTGTTACACTCAAAACTACAAAGCCTGATGGTACGGTTGAAGAACAAAATTTCAGCTGTCTGGATGATGCCATTCAGTATAAAACAAAGATTGATGGTGGCATGCCCAACCGCATTTCGATGAACGTAACAACACCTAAGCAAACACAAGGTGCTACGTTTGGAGAAAAAGTAAATAAGGGATTGAGTCATTGGGGCGATCGTACTGAATTCACTGAACGGATGCAGCCGGGTTCACATATCATAGCAGGAAGAATCATCCGTAGTACCAATGAGAGCGGTATTGTAACCAACCGTATGCATGGAGGTGGCAGTGGTGCCGCTGCCGCAAGTTATGCAGCTACAGGTCTTACGGTACAACCGGGTGTACAAACCAATCTTTATGTTCGTGAAAACAGCAGCGGTATGGCTACCGGCAAACGCACAAGAGAAGCAGGTAGTGGTATGGCTACAGGCCGCCGTCAGTACCAACCTTTGTTCTTTGATGGCTTACCACAGGAAGATGTTTGCAATCCTTGTCTGGGCCGGGTAAAAAACAATCCTTTGTATAAAGGAAAGGGACCAAAAAGTAATCCTTTATCCAGCAAAAGAACAACCGGCAAAGAAGAATGTGATGATTCCAATTTGGTATTTGATGTACAGTTATTGGATCGTAATACAGGTGCCTTAGTGGCCACTACAAAAACAAATGCCTGTGGTGAGTATTGGTTTGCCAATGTGCCTGATGGCAACTATAGTGTAGCTGTACTTGCTGCATGGGCTAGTAAAAAAGGATATGATTATTATAAAGCAATGTCTGAGTCCAGAATAGATATTGCCGGTGAAGTAGCAGTGCCAAATGAAAGCTGGCAGCATATTATTTATGGCGCCGGAAGAGGTAAAGTAAGTGTCCAGGATTTGTCAATAGTAATAGCTGATACAGATGGTGATGGCCAGGCAGAATTTTTCCGTGCAAGCGGTACACTTACTGATGGAAGCACGCAGGACTTTACACAATCATCCGCAGCAAAAGGCGGAGGTACCGGTAAAGTAAGTCTGCAGGATTTTCATTTTACACTTCCCGCTTCCAATCAAATAGGCGGCAAAGTAAGTGTGCAGGATATACATTTTACCAGACGTATCGGAGCGAACTCTTACAGTGCTGTTGCTACTTTCAGTGATGGCACAACACAGGATGTAACAGAGTTGGTTGATATTAAACAAAGCGGAGCTGTGCTTCAATGCTCTGTGCAAACAGGTGATGTGGATGGTGATGGTGCAGCTGATTTAATTTGGAGTCCACGAAGCAATGTTGGTGTAAGTTCCCAATCATCAAAAGTAAATGTGCAGGACCTTTCCTTTACTAAAAAAACAGATCATTATGTACTACACTTACCTCTTTATATTGGTGATGTGGATGGTGATGGTGCTGAAGATTTGGTAATTGGAAATGGAAAAGTTTCAGACTTTGGCATGAGTCGCAAAAGCAGCGGTTTTCAAAATGGTGATTTTCCTAATCAGGATGATTATACCAATTCTGTTGCCGGTAATCCTGTTGGAGGGTTAACGATCAAAGGAGGGAGAAATCCTGGCGGCGACTCAGGGCGTATTTTTCAACGAACTTCAAACGGCAGCGATCCTTTTCAATACGATTTTCCGTTGGCTATTCCCGGTAGTCCTATTGGTGGTTTAAGTATTAAAGGCGGAAAAAATCCCGGCGGTAATGTTCAGCAACGCACCACCAACAGTTTAGGCGAATTTGAATTTACAAACCTGGAAGCGGGCAACTACAGCTTCGTTATTCAAACTGATTATGTAATGAATGATGGAACCGATATTGATTTAAACGATGAAGGCGCTTTCCTGTATACAAAAACAGGAGTAGTGAAATTAACGGCATCACAAAACAGCCAGTCGCTCCGCACCAGCACTACCGGCGGCACACAACCGAATACCCGGGCGCAGGATCACAATTCAACCCGCTCCAATAAAACAGCCAGTTCCGTAACATCCGGGCCGGGCGGTAACGATACGGCTACAGTTGGTAACTCCATTCGGGAATTGTTTCAAACACTTGACGCCATTGAACGACAGCTGGATACAGCCGGATTGGTTACGAAAGCAACCATCAATACCTCACGCAGCAATACCAAAAACATTCGCAACACAGGCAACGAAATTCTTACCGATATCAACAATGGAAATTTCAATGCTGCAAAAGCAAAATTGCCTGAATTGAACCGACGGGTACTTCTGCTGCAACAACAACTCAGCTCGCTGGGGGCTGACTTTTCATCCATCTCCAATGTATTAAAAACAAAACACGACACAGCAAAGAATGCTATAGGTAATATCAGGTAATCCTTGAGATAATATTTTTCTTATAAGCAGTTATCTGAAGAAAACAGAACGCTATAACCGATTTAAACTTTCTTATTTTCGCCTCGTATGTACCGTCAGCAACTTACGAGAGAGCAGGCATTGCAAAAAGCAAAACACTATTGTGCTTACCAGGAGCGCTGCCACAGCGAAGTAAAAGAAAAGCTCTACAGCTTTGGCTTGCGCAAAATGGATGTAGAACAGTTGCTCACACAATTGATTGATGAAGATTATCTAAACGAAGAGCGTTTTGCCATTCAGTTTGCCGGCGGCAAATTCCGGATGAAACAATGGGGCCGGGTAAAAATAAAATATGAACTCAAACAAAAAGCTGTAAGTGAGTACTGCATCAAAAAAGCGTTAAAAGAAATTGATGAAGAAACGTATGAACAAACATTGCAACACCTGTATGAGCAAAAATTGAAAACGCTCCGTTCAGAAACAAATCACTTCATACGCAAGCGCAAGCTGCAGGATTACCTGCTGCAGAAAGGTTATGAACCCCAGTTGATACAGCAGTTTATCAGCCATAAGCTGTGAATTCGTATTTTGCAGTATGTACAAACTGTATTGTCTTCCTGCTTTTTTGTTCACTGTTCAATTGCTTTTTGCACAGCAAACAAAAACTATAACACAGGAAATAACTGTAATTACTGATAATGATAACTATGACCTGGGGTTTACAGATCGGTATTACAGCAATGGTTTTATTATTCAGTACAATAAAGTAGCCACCAAAAAAGCAGCAGCAACTGATAAAAAAATTCTCCGCTTTGAAGCGGCGCACAAAGTGTACAATCCGTTCGTAAACAATAGGTCGGTAGAGCACGTGCTCAACAATATGGACCGGCCTTATGCGGGCTGGCTTTATGCAAGTGCCGGCATTACACGCATCAGCAACAAACAAAATATATTGTTATACGGAGCAGCAGTTGGTATCATGGGCCCCGGTGCTCTTGGCAAGCAAATACAAAACGGATGGCATAAAATCATTGGCATCTATACAACCTACGGATGGGAGTATCAACTGCACAATGAAGTGGGTCTTAATTTTGCAGCGGAGTATTATCATTCCTTAATAAAAGCTGATGAAGGAAAAAATATATCCTTACACACGGTTGTAAAAGGAACGCTTGGCAATACATTCACCAATACATCTGCCGGAGTGTTGTTAAAAACAGGATGGCTTAATAAAGAAAATGAAACGGGTTACTGGAGCGGCAACCTCGGTGCTTCGTCCAAAACATTTAAACGTAATGAATTTATCTTTTTTCTGGAGCCGGTATTACAATACCAGGCATACAATGCCACTGTGCAGGGTGCTTTGTTTAAAAAAGATAAGGGGCCTTTTACTACGGGTATTCAATCAATAGTGTTTCAAACCAAAACAGGTATTATGGTTACGGGTAATCGTTTTGGTTTCCGCTGGTATTATACGTTTCGCACAAGAGAGGGCAGTATGATGAAGAAGGGCGAACAGTGGGGAAGTATAGGAGCAACAATTCGTTTTTAATTTTGTAAAAATAATTTTGTTACGTGCTGTTGTGCATAAAGCATCGTTCCTTTCCACGTGCAGAAGTTTTCATTCTGCATACCGACATTGATCGTCGGGGCTCGTTTCATCGTTCTGTTTTTCATAGCATCCACATAATACTCAACTTTGTACTATGAGTCATCTTTCATTTACATTAATACAGACCAATCT
>CAYPBV010000159.1:0-1312 GCA_964409025.1 uncultured Chitinophagaceae bacterium
CCCGTATATCTGTGCAATGAAATAGATACCGCCATCAATGATATCATCCATCACCCGGATGCTGTTTTTATTGATGAAGTTTCCAATCCGGCTATCAAATCATTGCTTCATGAAATTAAAAAGGAAGATTTTCATGCCGGTGTATTGTGGAGTGAAGATTTGGAAAAATTAAAAAAGCTGTTCTTTAAACATTTTACATTAGTAACTGCAGCCGGAGGTTTGGTAAAAAATGAAAAAGACGATATTTTATTAATATTCCGACGTGGCAAATGGGATTTACCCAAAGGCAAATTAGATAAGGGTGAAAGCATTGAACAATGTGCCCTTCGTGAAGTAATGGAAGAAACCGGACTCCAAAACATTGAACTCAGTAACTTACTTACCATTACCTATCATACCTACGATGAATTTGGCAAACACATATTAAAGGATAGCCATTGGTATCAGATGAAAACCGCTGGCCACCATCAACTAACACCGCAAACTGAAGAAGATATTGGGGAGGTTAGATGGGTAAAGAAAAAAGAGTTGCCCGGCTATTTAAACAATACATTTCCGTCAATTAAAGATGTGCTTGAGCTATTATAAAGGCTTTTTGAGTATAGCCACAGTTAACCGGCTTACACAAATTAATTTGTTCCGCTCATCATGAATTTTTATATCCCACACATGTGTGCTTGCGCCAATGTGTATGGGGGTGCAGATACCCGTAACAAATCCATCTCGGGCTGAGCGTACATGGTTGGCATTAATTTCCAATCCCACACAAATAAATTTTTCCGGATTTATAACCATTGCAGATGCTACACTGCCCAATGTTTCAGCCAGCACACAACTGGCACCACCATGTAACAAGCCATATGGCTGCCTGGTACGATGATCCACAGGCATAGTAGCTTTTAAAAAATCTGCTCCTACTTCAGAAAACTCCAGGCCTATATGCTTACCCATCGTATCATCATTCATCTCCGTAAAATCACTAACGCTTAAATTCTTATTAAACCAAATAGCCATAAACTATTTTTATGAGCTGTAATTAATCTTTAGGAAAAATAAATGGAACTGATAACAAGATCCTAATCCAAACATAAGTAGCCAGTCAAAATTGAGAACACCTCTTACTTCTTACTTCCTGCTTCTTACTTCTTTACCACCGCCCTATTCACTACATCAGGTAAAAATGCAGAAGCGTCTCCACCATTACGAATTACATCACGCACCAATGTAGAGGCTACAGAAGTAAATTGTGGCAGACAGGTAAGAAAAATGGTTTCAATATTTTCATCTAAACTCCGGTTCATATCAGCAATAG
>CAYPBV010000159.1:1322-7552 GCA_964409025.1 uncultured Chitinophagaceae bacterium
CATTTACATAACGAATACCACGAAGAATAAATTTTGCATTTACTGTTTTACAACATTCCACTGTTAAACCTTCGTATACAACAGCTTCTACCCGTTTTTCCTCTTTGAAAATTTCATTAATCCAATCAAGACGCTGTTCCTCACTAAACATAGGCGCTTTATTGGCATTACGGCCAATACCAATGTAGAGCTTATCAAACAAGTCTAATGAACGGTAAATAATATCCAGGTGACCAACCGTAATAGGATCAAATGTGCCTGGAAAAAGGCAGATACGTTGCATATGGCTGATTTATGAGCCCGAATATCGGAATGATTCCTGAATAACAAACCCGTATTTAAAATTTTATACCTGTTTATGGTATTGTTTCATCTAATAAGAGTTAGTACATTTCAATAAAATATTACCATGAGTAACAGAAACACATCAAAAGTAAGAATCCTGAGTATTGATGGCGGTGGTATCCGTGGTATAATTCCTGCTGTTATTATTCAATACCTTGAAACAAGAATAAAAGCACTTACAAATAATAAAGAAGCAAAAATTGGTGATTATTTTGATTTAATAGCAGGTACAAGTACGGGTGGTATACTTACCTGCATATATCTTTGCCCTGATCAAGCAGATAATACCAAACCCAAATATTCAGCATCCAATGCACTGGATTTATACATGAATCATGGCAATAAAATTTTTAATAAAAACTTTTGGCAACAGTTTAAAAATTTTAAGCTGTGGAATGAAAACTTCCCGGCTGATAACCTGGAAGATCTTTTAGATAAATATCTGGGCAATACATTATTGAGTCAGCTAACCAAACCATGTGTTATTACTGCATACAATTTTTATGAACGAAAAGCCATGTTCTTTAATAGTGCCGACAGCAGAAAGCTGGGCGGTGAAGTAAAGGAATTCAAAGCTAAAAATGTAGCCCGTGCCACCAGTGCGGCACCTACATATTTTGAACCCGCAATGATTAACAGTCTGAGCGATGCACCGCAATATTTAATTGATGGTGGTGTGTTTGTAAATAACCCGGCACTTTGCGCCTACAGTGAAGCAAGAGATTTAAAGTTTACTGACAAACAGGTGTTGCATGGCACTTATAAAACGCCAAAACCTGATTTTCCAAGTGCAAAAGATATGCTCCTTATAAGCATTGGAACAGGCAGCAGTAAAACCCGCTATGAATTTGAAGATTTAAGAAATGCAGGCTTAATAAAATGGCTCCCCGTTATTATTGATATCATGATGAGCGGTAACAGTGAAACCGTTCATTATCATCTTACTAAAATGTGGGACACGCTGGAAGGAGAAGATAAAAAAGATTATTACCGGCTGGAGCCGGAACTGGGCATGGCTTCACCCGAAATGGATAATGTAAAAAATAAAAACTTAAAGCTACTGCATGATGCCGGGCAAACTTATGTATTCAATCATCTCGACCAGCTCAATGAAATAGCAGATAAACTCATCATGTACAGTTAAGTACCTTAATAATATTTACGTGTAATAAACCTTGAAAATATAAGATTACTGATTTTCCCTTTCAGTAAAAGTAAATCTTCAATTACAATTAAAAAACACCTGATTCGCCTTTTTCATCATTTGATAAATGAAAATCATATTTCACATGTTTATGTGATAACAAAGAAATTTGAGCATGATATCTTTGTATCAGCAAAAGAGAAAATGAAAACCTTAGTCATCATAATAATATCTGCATCGATCACCAGCCTTTTCAGCCACAGCGGCAGAAAAAGTAATGATTACAAAAACTTTTCACAAAAAATAATAAGCAGTAATGCGGAAGTGAAAGAGTTGCCAATTCAAAGATCGACACCTTATTTGGATTTAATGATTAATACCATTACAGCACTTTGACACAACACCTTTTTTTACTCCTTATCATCCCATCATAAATTTCTCTCTCAAAAAAAGCAACGAGCCGCCCCGTAAGGCGGCTTTTCTTTTTTTACTTATCTTTCACCCTCTTTAACGATTGCCTGCTACAAACAACTATTAGTATATGCCGCATACAGCAGGATTAAAACAATTCAATGATTTGGTTGGACTCAAATTCCAACTGTACAACAGTTTATTTACATCGCTCCCTTTTCATCGAATTGAAAAAACGGGCATCCTGCTTTCATTACTCCTGAATAATTGTGAAGAAGGCTATCGCAAAAAACTGAGCCCTTCGCAAATCATCAACGATTTTTTTTCGAAACATACAGAGTACAGTAAAGAACAGGAAAAACTGGATTTGCTTTTTCGCTTTGTGCAATATGCTGAGCGGCAGGTAGTGTTGTTTGATGCATTGGAAGATGCTGCCTTTACAAAAGTAAATGATATGAACGGCAGCGGTACATTAAAACAACTGAATACAGAACTCCAGAAAACTACAACGGATAAAAAGATACTTGATAAACTCAAACAGTTTTGCATACGTATTGTACTCACTGCACATCCCACACAGTTTTATCCCGGCAGCGTATTGGGCATTATCAATGATTTGGCAAAAGCAGTTGCTGATGATAATATAACCGCTATCAATCAATATTTACAGCAGCTTGGTAAAACACCTTTTCTAAAAAAACAAAAACCCACACCTTATGATGAAGCCGTGAGCCTCATCTGGTATCTGGAAAATGTATTTTATAATGCTACGGGGAGAGTGATTAGTTATTTAAAAAAGAATAATGAAGAACTGCTCAATAATCACCCGATGGTGCAACTCGGTTTCTGGCCTGGTGGTGATAAAGATGGTAACCCGTTTGTAACGAGCAGCATTACATTAAGTGTGGCCGATGCGTTAAGAAGCTCCATCATTAAATGTTATTATATGGATGTGCGCCGGCTCAAGCGCCGCTTAACATTTGAAGGTGTAGAACAACCGCTGATAGAACTGGAAAAGAAATTGTACAATAACATTTTTATTCCGGGCCACCGTACGAGTTTAAGTAAAGAAGAAATTTTAGACATACTTCATCAAATACGGCAAACCATCATTTACAATCATAACAGTTTGTTTGTACACCTTGTGGAAAGTTTAATAACAAAAGTAGAAACATTTGGCCTGCACTTTGCCACTTTGGATGTGCGTCAGGAAAGCAGCGTTCATGGTAAAGTATTACATGCACTCATAAGTAAGGGCTGTGAATTGCAGTTATTCAATAAAGAACAGTATAACAACATTGATACAGCCGATGATGCAGTTGTAAAAGATACACTGGATACCATTGCTGCTGTAAAAACCATTCAGCAGTTTAATGGTGTACAGGGTTGTCACCGTTACATCATCAGTCAATGCCAAAGCGCTGATAATGTACTGGAAGTAATGGAATTATTTTTACAAAGCGGGTGGAACAAAGAAGAACTATACATTGATATTGTGCCGCTCTTTGAAACAATTGATGATTTGCGTAACGCCGGTGAGGTAATGAAAACATTATATACACATGACGCTTACCGCTCACATCTTCGTAAACGGAGAAACAAACAAACCATCATGCTTGGTTTTAGTGATGGTACCAAAGATGGCGGTTACTTAATGGCCAACTGGAGCATTTATAAAGCAAAAGAAGAATTGAGTGCCGTGGCGCAGCAATATGATATTGAAGTGGTGTTCTTTGATGGGCGTGGCGGACCACCATCCCGTGGAGGTGGCAAAACACATAAGTTTTATGCCAGTATGGGTAAGAACATAAGCGGCAATGAAATTCAATTAACTGTACAGGGTCAAACTGTGAGCAGCAACTATGGTACTATGGATGCTGCTCAATTTAACATGGAGCAACTCATTAATGCAGGTATCAGTAATCAATTGTACAATAGTCATAAAACTATTTTAACAGAAGACGAGGAAAAATTACTCTATCAGCTTGCCAGCGTGAGTTATAATAAATATGCAGCTTTAAAAAATCATCCCGGCTTTATGGATTACCTCAGCCATGTAAGCCCATTGCGTTATTACAGCGATACAAATATTGGATCACGTCCGGCTAAACGAAGCAGCAGTGCCAGACTGGCGTTAAAAGATCTACGTGCCATTCCTTATGTAGGAAGCTGGGCTCAGTTAAAACAAAATGTTACCGGTTACTATGGTGTAGGAACTGCTTTAAAGCAAATGCAGGAACAAGGACATTGGAATGAATTGAAAAAATTATACCATCAAAGTTTGTTCATACGCACCTTGATAGGCAATTGTGAAATGTCATTGCAGAAATGTTTTTTTCCGCTTACAGCACATTTAATGAATCATCCGCAGCATGGTGAAATATGGAATATGATTCATGATGAGTATCAACTCAGCAAACAAATGGTATTACAGCTAAGTAGCCATACAGAACTAATGGAAGAATATCCAGTGGAGCAACTCTCAGTACAAATGCGTGAGCGTATAGTATTACCCTTACTCACCATTCAGCAATTTGCGATTTCACAATTACGAACCATGCAGGAGCAACTCATCACGTCACCACAACAGCAGGCGTATGAAAAATTAATCATGCGCTGCAGCTTTGGAATTATTAATGCAGCGAGGAACTCGGCGTAGTATAAAATGAGTTATAAAAATGAAAGCAAAAACAAGTTGAGTATATAAATGATAAAAATCAAGAATGCATCCCAGGCAAGTAAAAAGCGTTTACCCTGCGCCTTATAACTCAACCCGATGATAACAACTGCAGTCATAAGAATAACACTAAAAGCTGATACAAGGTGAACATCTGAGGCATCTTTCAACAACAAGCCTTTAGTATAAAACAAATCATCAACTGCAAGAATAAACACATTAAAAATATTACTCCCCAGCAAATTACCTACAGCCATATCAATAGAACCAGAGCGTACTGCAGCTATGGAAACAGCCACTTCAGGTAATGATGTAGAGAGAGCCAGAAAAAAAGTTCCTACAAAGGATGCTTTTAAACCACTTATTTCTGCAATATGTTCCGCAAAGTAAGGCAAGGCCAAGGCTGTCGAAATAATAAGCAGTGCAAAAACTATGTAACGTGCAACTACGGTACGCAGTGATAATGCACTATTAACAGAATGCATACTTTGTACAGAATCAGACAGATGATGTTGTTCATTTTTGTAAATGATTCTTACAGAAGCAAAATATACAAGCATGAAAACAATACTTGAAACACCAATCCAAGGAGCAAGATAAATATCAATAGGAAGAAAAAGTGCCAGACCCGCAAGTGCTATTAACACAATCCCTAATGCAGCATTGAGCATATGTGTAGGCGAAGCTACCGCTGAAAGTGATTTTTTGCCGGGAATAAAAGCATCCAGCATAGCCAGAATACCCAGATTAAATGCACAACTTCCAAAAATATCACCTGCCGCAAGGTCAGGAGATTTAACAATAGCTGATGAACTGATACCAACCATTAATTCCGGTAAGGATGTTACAGAAGCCATCAATATCAAGCCTATCCATCCTTTGCTCAACCCTGTTTTTTCAGCCAGCAAATCACCATAAAAAGCAAGCTTTTTACCGGCAAAAAAAATTACCAGGGCACAAAAAATAAAACCTGATACCATTAACATAAAACAGTTATTTATATTAAAGATAACTGATGACTACCAAAAGCACACACCTTTTAAATTATCGGCTATCACAGCTACAATAAGCCTACACTTCCGTGGTTCGTGTGTGCAAGAACCACCTATGCTTTCAATAAAAAACTAACTCAACTAACCCACTCTTATTCTTCAGAGATTTCTCATTCCCCCGTTACAGCGTGTTCAATTGCAGTTGCTCATAGCTTCATTCCAAATGACGAGAGCGTGTTGTGATAGGTACCTGCGAAAAGGATAGCTTTAGCTCCTTTTTTCTAAACATTTCAAACATTTGGAGTGCCGTCATGTCTACCGCCGTGGTTCGTGTCTCCACGAACCATCTACCACTTTCAGTAAACAAATCAATTAAACGCATTCACTCCTATACTTCAGAGATTTCTCATTCCGCCGTTACAGTTTGTTAATTCAAAGTTATTCATGGCTCCTTTCGAAATGACGGCATCTTGTTATAGTGAGTAACTGCGCAAAAGATACCTCAAGCTTTTATTTCCTAACCCTCTCATAAAATCGGAGGATCGTCATGTCGGCGAAGGAGACATCTCATAAATTTAGGCAGGACTATACTTAATAAACGACACTTATAAATAAGCATTTCACTACAAGCTCACATATAGGATGCTCAATAGAATTAAAC
>CAYPBV010000160.1:0-7552 GCA_964409025.1 uncultured Chitinophagaceae bacterium
GAGTACAATAGTATGATGGCAAGGGTGCAGGGATTAAAATCAAAGCTGCAACTCATCAATATTAATCCTGATAAAATCAATTCGGGAAACATCTCCGGCAGAGCAAATATTTATGCTCCTATATCAGGCTATGTTACTAAGGTATTGGTGAACATAGGCAAGTTTGTAAACGCAAACCAGGAGCTATTTGAAATTGTAGATACCCGCCACCTTCATGCAGAACTTACCATTTTTGAAAAAGATGTTCCGAAATTGAAAATAGGCCAGAAAATCCGTTTTGTGTTGAATAATGAAACAA
This sequence comes from uncultured Chitinophagaceae bacterium, assembly GCA_964409025.1. Classification (GTDB taxonomy): domain Bacteria; phylum Bacteroidota; class Bacteroidia; order Chitinophagales; family Chitinophagaceae; genus Lacibacter. The sequence continues at coordinate 299 of CAYPBV010000160.1, forward strand.
AGGAACGTTTTGCAGAAGTGCATTTAATTGGACGTGAAATCAGTGCTGAAAGAACGGTTCGGGTGCATGGGCACCTGTTGCAGGAGGATAAAAATTTATTACCGGGTATGTACCTGAAAGGAATAGTAGAAACAGGTGTTGCTACCACCACCGCTCTGCCTGATAAAGCGATTGTACAGTCCGCAGGTAAATCATACATTTTTATTGCGGCAGAAGAAACAAAAGAAGAAAAGAAACCTGCTGATGGGAAAAAGGAAGAAGCTACTGAAAAACATATTCCGTTTAAAAGAATTGAAGTAACAACAGGCGTTTCAGAAAATGGTTATACCGAAGTGATTTTGCCTGAAGGATTTGACAGGAATAGCAAAGTAGTAGTAAACGGAGCTTATGATTTATTATCGAAGATGAATAATGTGGAAGAGGAAGAATAGACATAATATGGGTCGGAACCCTGCCTTGTTTGTCCCGTTTTAAAAATGGAAAACCTTGAGCGGCAGGGTTTCCGTACCCACCCAAATAAAACAAACAAAACTTTTTAACATGCGAAAGATAATATTCCTAATCGCTATCATAGTTATAACTATCGGTAGTAGTTGTACCAATAGTGGCGAAGAAAAAAGACAGGAAATACAATCAGAAAAACACGATTCCGCTCATAAAGAAAGAAAGGAAACAGATACTATGGGCATGAAAATGGGCGGCAATGAACTGGATTCAAAGAAAAAATAATTATTTAATCTCTAAAACTTAAAATCATGAAACAGTTATTTGCATTTCTTGTGATGCTGTTTTCAGCATCTATGCTGTTTGCACAGGATGTTATTACCCTGCGCAGCGGCGAAACTATTAATGGAAAAGTAGCCGAAGTAGGCACAACAGAAATCCGGTATTACAAAGCTGATAATGCTGATGGGCCTGTTTATGTGGCCAACAAATCGGATGCGGTGCAGATAGTTTATGCCAATGGCGCTAAAGATGTTTTTACCACACAGTCATCTGCCAACCAAAATGCGGCAAATCAAAATTATTACAGGCGGTATCGAAGGGGATATAACAGGCCATTTTTGTATCCTATCATTACGCCGCATATTGACTTGGGACATCATATTGATTTAGGGCATCACAGTTATGGCGGGCATCATGGTGGAGGTCATCATGGAGGCCATCACTAATATTTATCATCTCTAAAATTTTAAATCAGGAAATCATGAAATGGATTGGAAGAAGAGAAAGCTCCAATGTAGATGACCGCCGGGGGCTATCTGGTGGAAAAATTGCCGCAGGCGGTGGTGTGGCCGGCATTGTTATTTACCTGCTTTATACTTTACTAAGCGGTAATAATATTGACCCGTCACAAATTCAACAGCAACTTTCTGAACAAACAAACCAGTCGTCGCAATTAACTCCTGAAGAGCAAAAGGCCGATGACGAAAGGGCTGCCTTTGTAAAAGTAGTATTGGCAGAAACAGAAGATGTATGGAATAAAATTTTTACCGAAAAAGGGCAACAGTATTCAGAACCAACACTGGTATTGTTTCGTGGTGTTGTTCAATCAGCTTGTGGTAATGCCAGTGCTGCATCAGGGCCGTTCTATTGCCCCGGCGATAACAAACTGTACATAGATCTTTCTTTTTACCAGGACTTGCAATATAAATTGAATGCACCCGGCGATTTCCCGATGGCCTATGTAGTAGCACATGAAGTGGGGCACCATATTCAAAACCTGATGGGTACGGCAGATAAAGTGAACCGGCTGCGCCAGCAGCTAAGTGAAACTGAATTCAACAAATATTCTGTAATGATGGAATTGCAGGCAGATTTTTATGCCGGTGTATGGGCGCATCACACTCAAAAGATAAAAAATATTCTGGATGCAGATGATATTGATGAAGCGTTGAATGCTGCCAGCGCCATTGGCGATGACAGGTTGCAGAAGCAGTCAACGGGGCAGGTAATGCCCGATGCTTTTACGCATGGCACTTCTGCGCAAAGGATGTACTGGTTTAAAAAGGGCTATCAAACTGGCGATATCAAGCAAGGGGATACATTTAACGCAAAGGACTTATAACTCTTTGTAATATTAAAAAGGTATAAGGCATGTTACAAATACTTGATATCACTCAAAAGAATATCATTGCTACAAGAGCCAATGATATATTAGGCATAAATGATTACGAAAAAATTCATCCGCTGATTCACAATATTATCCGGACAGGAAAAAAAGTTCGTTGGTATTTTGAAATGGAGAGCAATACTTCCGAAAATTCTGGTGGATTTTGGGAGGATGGCCTTCTTGAAGTGAAATATAGTAAAGCAGATTTCACACATGCTGAAGATATAGATCGAATTGCCATCGTAGGAGAACAAAAGTGGCAGAAACTGATGTATTCCATCATGCAGCCATTTACAAAAGCCATGATAAGATATTTCGGCATGACAGAAAAAGAACAGGCTCTGCAATGGATAATGGCGCAGGAAGAGAGCTTAGAAACATTAATATGAGTTTGAACTACAGTATAAAGTTCTAATGATGGATATAAATGTTGAATTAATTATTGTCGCTAAACTTATCGTGTCATTCCTGCTTGGTGCGTTTATCGGACTTGACAGGGAAAAGCATGGCCGTGATGCCGGTATAAGAACTTATGCCGCCGTTTGTATCGGCGCTACTTTATTTACTGCTGTTGCAGCTCATTTGGTAAGTGATGTAGCCGCTGCATCAAGAGTGATAGCCAATATTGTTACCGGCGTTGGTTTCCTTGGAGCTGGTATTATCTATCGAAACAGTAGCGCCGGAACATCACATGGTTTAACAACTGCAGCTACAGTTTGGTGTACTGCCGCAGTTGGTGTAGCAGTAGGCCTCAATATGATTATTATCGCAATTGTCGGGGCAATTGCATTGTATTTTCTGCTTTCATTACATCACCAGCATTGGTATATAGAATGGAAGAAGAAAATGATAAATAAGCATAACGAAAAAGACAACGCTGATTAATTGTTTAAAATTAAATTGTATAATAACATTATTGTGACATGTATAGTATAATAACAGGCACCATATTATTAGGCATTACTCATGCACTTATTCCAAACCACTGGTTGCCATTGGTGGCTATTGCCAAGTCGGAGAAATGGGAAAAGTATGAATTGATGCTGGTAGCTTCTATTACAGCATCTGCACATGTGCTGGGCACTGTTATTCTTGGTTTTGCATTGGGAATGATTGGTTCAAAACTGGCACATCAATATGAAGGGTATGTGCATGTAATAGCACCGGTATTGTTAATAATATTCGGGTTAATATATTACACCGTAAACCTGCCGCACCATCATCATGCTGCCAACAAGAATGTGCAGCAATATAAAAAATCAAAAACAAAATGGGTGCTGATATTCGCAGCAACGATGTTTCTATCTCCCTGTCTGGAAGTGGAAAGTCTTTTCCTTGCAGCGGGAGCCTATGGTTGGGATGATATTTTACTACTTGCTTTAGTGTATGCAGCAATCAGCATCACCGGAATTATCACTCTTGTAATGCTTGCTTTTAAAGGAGTGCAGATGATGAACTCACAATTTATAGAGCACAACGAAAAACGAATTACCGGTATGGTATTAATTATAGTAGGCATCGTTACATTTTTTTTACATTAAATAAGTTTTTATGGCATATAAACATGATGAAACAAAAATTGCAGAGCAGGAAGCCTGCTGCGACCTGGATGGAAAATTGAATGAAGCAAAAGTGGTATCGCTTCACGGTAAAGATGATGGCCACAACCACGGTGACGAAGAAGGCAGTGGCATTAAGCCTTGGCTACCTGCTATCGCAAGTTTTATTTTTCTGATAGGCGGTATTACATTGGACAACTGGATTAAGCCAACACCTGCGTGGTTTACAGGCTGGGTTCGTTTTATTTGGTATGTGGTAGCATACATTCCGGTAGGATTGCCAGTAGTAATTAAAGGAATAAAAACTGCTGTAAAGGGTGATGTATTTACAGAATTCTTTTTGATGAGTGTCGCCACCATCGGGGCTTTTTACATTGGCGAATATCCCGAAGGTGTTGCGGTAATGCTTTTCTACGCAGTGGGAGAATTATTCCAGGATGCTGCTGTAAACCGAGCTAAGAGAAGCATTAAAGCATTGCTGGATGTAAGACCGGACAGCGCCGATGTGTTAAGAAATGGCACTTACGTTAATCTCCCGCCAGAAAGTGTAAAAGTTGGCGAAACCATTCAGATAAAAGTTGGTGAACGAGTTCCACTGGATGGAGAAATGTTGAGCGAAGGAAGTTCCTTTAATACTTCTGCATTAACCGGTGAAAGTAAACCGTCCACTTTTACCAAAGGCGAAACAGTACTGGCCGGAATGATTAACCAGGAAAAAGTAGTGGAGTTAAAAGTGACAAAGCTTTTTAATGATTCTTCGCTTGCAAGAATATTAACACTTGTACAAGATGCAACAACAAGAAAAGCAAAAACAGAGCAATTCATCCGCAAGTTTGCAAGAATATACACTCCTATTGTTGTGTTTCTTGCTATTGGCATAACAGTAATACCCTATTTTATTGTTGATAATTATGTTTTCAACACATGGCTCTACCGGGCTTTAATTTTTCTTGTTATCAGTTGCCCCTGTGCATTGGTGATTTCTATTCCATTAGGTTATTTCGGTGGTATTGGCGCCGCATCCCGGGCTGGTATTTTATTCAAAGGCTCCAACTACCTGGATTTAATGACCAAAATAAACCAGGTGGTAATGGATAAAACAGGAACGCTTACCAAAGCTGTTTTCAAAGTGCAGGAAGTGAAGAGTTATGACATTCCCCAGGATGAATGGTTACCGCTTGCTGCTGCACTGGAAGCGAAATCAACCCATCCTGTTGCAAAAGCTGTTGTTGAATATGCAGGAAATAGTATTGGTCGTATTCAGGTAGATGCATTGGAAGAAATAAGTGGCCACGGGTTAAAAGGAGAAGTGAATGGAAAGGAAATGCTGGCAGGTAATGTGAAGTTGATGGATATGATGAAAGTGCCGGTAAATGATGGATTAAGAACAATAGTGGATACAATTGTAATTGTGGCAATTGACAGAAAGCTGGCAGGCTACCTGACTATTGCAGACGAAATAAAAGAGGATAGTAAACAAGCAGTAGATGCGTTGCACAAACTGAATGTAAAAACAACCATGCTTAGCGGAGATAAACAAGCCGTTGTAGATAAAGTTGCAAAGTATTTGGGCATTGACAAAGCCTATGGCGACCTCCTACCAGAACATAAGGTACAAAAAGTAGAAGCCCTTAAAAAGGATAAGATAAATGTAGTGGCTTTTGTAGGCGATGGTATTAATGACGCACCTGTACTTGCCTTAAGTGATGTAGGGATTGCAATGGGCGGCCTGGGCAGCGATGCAGCAATTGAAACAGCCGATGTTATCATTCAAACTGACCATCCTTCAAAAATAGCTACTGCTATACAAATTGGTAAAACAACAACTAAAATTGTCTGGCAGAATATAGCATTGGCCTTTGCTGTTAAAGTGATTGTATTGATTCTTGGTGCCGGTGGGCTTGCAACAATGTGGGAAGCTGTATTTGCGGATGTGGGAGTAGCTATGCTGGCAATATTAAATGCGGTAAGAATACAAAGAATGAAGTTTTAAAAGAGAATAGTATAAGGGTTATATTATTTAAGTATTTGCTTAAATAATTATTTTCCTATCTTTGACGCATGGATAATAATACTTGTATCCGGTTGTTTGCAGACCAAGAGCAAATAAAGAATTGCAAAAGCAAGCTGAAAACTGCACATAAACCCTTTGCAAGCCTGTCTACTATATTGGCCTTGGCAGGTAACGAAGTAAGGTTGAAGATTATCTATTTACTGGAAGAAGAAAAAGAATTGTGTCCCTGCGACCTTTCTGATATTTTAGGCATGAGTATTCCCGCCGTATCGCAGCATTTACGGAAATTAAAAGATGGACATATTGTTGAAACCAGGAAAGACAGGCAAACAATTTATTATTCCCTTACACAGGAAAATTTGAAGATATTGAAGCCTTTCTTCAAACATATTAATGTACAAACTCAAAAACTGGAAACAGTATGATAAGTATAAAATCTTCAGTCACATTTACCGGCGCAGGTGTTCTTACTGCTATTGCAGCTTCGCTTTGTTGTATAACCCCTGTTATTGCATTGCTTGCCGGTAGCAGCAGCATTGCCGCTAACTTTTCATGGATAGAACCGGCAAGACCTTATTTGATAGGATTGTCAGTTGCCGTGTTAGCCCTTGCATGGTATCTTAAACTAAAGCCAGCTAAAGCAAACGATATAGATTGCAATTGCGAAACAACTAAGAAAGCTTCATTCCTTCAGTCCAAAAATTTTTTGGGCATAGTAACTGTTTTTGCTGTTCTGATGATGGCTTTCCCACTCTATGCAAAAGTGTTTTATCCAAAACCAAAAGTTCAGGCAGAAGCAGTTATGGTTGTTGATAACAAACAACAGGTAAAGTTCATCATACAAGGCATGACTTGCGAGGCATGTGAGGAGCATGTAAACAATGAACTATCTAAAGTGAACGGCGTATTAGCTTATAAAACATCTTATGCGACAAGAAGCAGTTTGGTCACTTTCGACAAATCGAAAGTTGATGTAAAAACAATAGAAGCAGCTATCAATAAAACAGGTTACAAAGTAAAAGAGTATGATTTTGCCCGGTAGTGGTAAATCTTGCTTCGATAAAAACTAAGAAAGCATGGAAAAGACATTAACACTGCAATCCACTATCACTTGCCCAAATTGCGGTTTTCAGAAAGAGGAAACAATGCTTACTGATGCTTGTCAGTATTTTTATAAGTGTACAAACTGCCAAACTGTACTAAATCCGAAGCAGGGCGATTGCTGTGTATTTTGCAGTTACGGGACTGTTGCCTGCCCACCTATACAGATAAATAAATCTTGTTGCTTGTAATGATAATTCTCTGAAGGACAAAAGTAATTCATGGCTCTGCTACAGTTTTTGAAACACATCTTTGGGTGATAGGAGGTTTGCTGTGGCAGACCATAATGGGAATTTACTCATCCGTTTAATGTAGTTGGTTTCTATTTATTCACTAACAGGCTATTAGCTACTTTATGACTTATCACGGCACCTTTTTTATCATTTAGCTGTATAGTATAAGTCTGGTCAAACTCTTCAATGGCTTTTACTTTTAGGGTGTTACCTAACGATATGCCCGCCTTGTCC
>CAYPBV010000161.1:0-1734 GCA_964409025.1 uncultured Chitinophagaceae bacterium
CTGTAGGTATACGGCAAGGCCCGCATGAATGTGTCAATAAACGGATAAAATAATTCCCGTGTAAGTAAACCGGGTCTGTTAACGGCATCTCTTATTTGTTGCTGATGAATAAATTTTTCCGTGTACTCTCTGGCAATATGAAACCAGTTTTTAGATGTTGCTTCACCTGCCCATGCTACTGAAAAAATGGCATCAGCATGCAGGTCGGCCTTTTGCATAAAATCACAGAACGCATGCCCTGAACTTTTTAATAAATCAATTAATACCGTTGTACTTAAACGGCTGGCAGCTTTTACCCATTCAGCATTGAGTTTGTTTAAATAGGTAATAAGGTCAGCATTGTTTTCAATGGGTATATCGGGTTGTAACAAATGGCGGTCTCTTGCAAATGAAAGTGTTCTGAGATTTGTATCCAGCAAATGTGCAGCAATGTCTTTAACCGTCCATTGTTTAGCAATGGTGGGTTTACGCCATTCTTCCTCAGTAAGAGATTGAAGTAACGCTATCAGCATTTCATCCAAAACCGGAAACAGATGCTTTGTATGTATGATGTGTTCCTGCACAGGTTCAAAAATAAAAAGTACTTACCATTTCAACAATGCGCTGGCCCAGGTAAAACCACTGCCAAATGCAGCGAGGCAAATCAAATCCCCTTCCTTCACTTTTCCCATTTCATAGGCTTCGCATAAAGCTATGGGAACACTTGCTGCTGTAGTGTTACCATATTTCTGAATGTTGTTATACACCTGATCATCACGCAGCTTTAGTTTTTGCTGTACAAATTGTGCAATGCGTAAGTTAGCCTGGTGCGGTATGAGCAGATTCAAATCAGCAGCTTCATAGTGATTTGCTTTTAATGCTTCTGTAATCACTTCCGGAAATTTTACAACGGCCGTTTTAAATACCTGCGGACCATCCATATTGGGAAACAGCTCCGCCTTATCAATCATGGCGTGACTCATAAACATATCTGCAATTTCTCCCTCATTGAATGTGGCTAAATTTTCTTTCCAGTAATTAGCATGTGTGCCGGGGTTGTACATGGCAAGTATTTCAGCATCAGCGCCATCACTGTGCAAATGTGTACTTAAGATGCCACGGTTAGCCTCTTCAGTTGGTTGCAACACTACAGCGCCTGCACCATCACCAAAAATGACACTTACATTTCTTCCTCTGGTAGTAAAGTCCAAACCAAAGGAATGCTTCTCTGCACCTACCACTAAAATATTTTTGTACATACCGCTTTTTATAAACTGGTCGGCCACGCTCAACGCATACACAAAACCACTGCATTGATTGCGTACATCCAATGCACCCACTTCTTTCATCTTCATGACACGTTGCAGCAGCACCCCACAACCGGGAAAATAATAATCAGGACTGAGTGTGGCAAAAACAATGAAGTCAACATCCTGTGGTGTAATACCTGCACGTTCAATGGCAATCTTACTTGCTTCTACGCCCATGGTAGTAGTTGTCTCCTTTGTGCGGTGCGCATAGCGGCGTTCTTTAATACCGGTACGTTCCTGAATCCATTCATCGCTGGTATCCATGTATTGTGTGAGGTCGTTATTGGTTACAACCTGTGCAGGTACATACATACCAATACCGGCAATCTTACTGCGAATCATTTGGCAAACATTTAATGCAGCAATTTAGGAAATAGGCGTGATATGAAACTGTTACATTTGTAACAGTTTTAAACTGAACAGACTGCAGCGGTTGCCGGCCTCA
>CAYPBV010000161.1:1834-7503 GCA_964409025.1 uncultured Chitinophagaceae bacterium
ATGTTTGAGCAGATGCCAACACCCAAAAATGCTGTTATTTGGCTGGGCGATAGTATTACTGACGGCGGTGAATGGAGTGAACTCTTTCCTGCCTATAATACAATGAACCGTGGCATCAGTGCGGATAATACATTTGGTATTTTATACAGGCTGCATGAAATTATCAGGCGCCAACCCAAGAAACTTTTTATTCTTATTGGCATCAATGATATCAGCAAAAACATTCCTGATGCAGTAATTATCCGCAATTACAAAAAAATGATTGACAGCATTCAACTGCAAAGCCCCTCTACAAAAATATTTGTGCAAAGTATATTGCCTACAAATAACAACTATAAAGATTTTAAAAATCATCAAAATAAAACGGAGCATATTCTTTTTATAAATAACGAATTGAAAAAGCTTTGTGCAGATAAAAAAATTACCTATGTTAATTTGTATGATGCGTTTATTGATAAAGATGGAAAATTAGATTCCCGATTTACGAATGATGGGCTACATTTAACAGGTGCAGGTTATTTGAGGTGGAAAGAAGTGCTAATAACCATAGGTGCATTGAAATAAAATTGCCACAGAAAACACAGAAACACAGAAAAAATACAAATGAATGATTGTTTTTAAAGGAAAATAGCTTTTCTGTTTTTTTCTGTATTAACTAAAACCTAAATTATATGCCAAATATTTTTAACGAAGAGGAGTATCCATTTAAGGAGGAAACAGGTGCTATCATTAAAATTGCCTACGATATTCACAAAGAACTAGGCGCCGGTTTTTTGGAGATTGTATATAAAGATGCATTCGAGCATGAATTTGAATTAAATCAAATTGATTTTTATCGTGAAAAAGAATACCCAATTAGATATAAGGGCAGGATATTAAAACATAAGTTTTATGCAGATTTTGTTGTATTTAAAAATATAATTCTGGAGGTTAAGGCAAAAGAAGGTGGAATTGCAGAAGAAGATTATGCACAAACAATTAATTATCTTAAAGCCTCGGGTTGCAAAGTTGGACTAATTTTAAACTTTGCAAAACTAAAGCTAGAAGTAAAAAGAGTTATTTATTAGTGAAACTTGACATCATTATTATTATTAAAATCTGTATTGTTGAAAATGAAACAGTGCTTCTGAGCCCTCTGTGGCAAATCAACTAAAAAACAGCGCCTCAGTGTTTCTGTGGCAACAGCATGTTTATAACCGGAACTTTTATTGATGAAATAAGTCATGATATACCTCATCAAAACTGGGGTGCCAAAGAGTGGGAACTGGATTTTATGTACATGGCTGCTATGGGTATTGATACTGTCATCATGATTCGAAGCGGGTACAGAAAATTCATCACATATCCATCGGCTTATTTAATGAAACAGGGGTGCTTTACACCGCCTGTTGATTTAGTAGAACTGTTTTTAACGCTGGCTGATAAATATGGCATGCATTTTTATTTTGGCTTGTATGATAGTGGTGAATATTGGGATACGGGTGATATGAATCATGAAGTGAATCACAACAAATTTGTGATTGATGAAGTATGGCAGCAGTACGGTCATCACCGTTCATTTAAAGGCTGGTACTTAAGCATGGAGCTGAGCAGAAAAACCAAAGGTGCTATTGAAGCCATATCTGCATTAGGCAATCAATGCAAAGCAGTAAGCGGCGGCTTACCCACTTTTATTTCGCCATGGATTGACGGTAAGAAAGCAGTAATGGCCGCCAGTGGTGTTATAACAAAGGAACAAACCGTTTCATTACAAGAACACGAAGCTGAGTGGAATGAAATATTTCAAGGTATTCAATCATCGGTTGATGCTATAGCTTTTCAGGATGGTCATGTAGATTATCATGAACTGTACGACTATCTCATCATCAATAAACAGTTAGCAGATAAGTATAACCTTCAAAGCTGGACCAATTGTGAAAGCTTTGATCGGGATATGCCTATTAAATTTCTGCCCATTAAATTTGAAAAGCTTAAATTAAAATTAGATGCGGCCAAACGTGCAGGTTATGATAAAGCCATCACGTTTGAGTTTAGTCACTTTATGAGTCCGCAGTCTATGTACCCGTCAGCTCATCATTTATATAACCGGTATATGGATTTTTTAAAAGAGGAGCATTAACAAATACATTTGTAATCCTGTATTTTTTACAAAATAAAATTTCGTATGAAGCTGCTACTTACCTGCATTTTTATTGCAACCCTCTTTACTTCCTGTGCACAACAAAAAGATGCATCTATCCGTGGTACATGGATAACCAATGTTGCAAGCGAAGCCCTCCGTTCAGAAAAACATATTATAGAAACAGTTGCCTTGTGTAAGCAAAAAGGACTCAATAATATCTATGTTGTAGTGTGGAATGGCGGTGTTACCATGTATCCCAGCAACGTGGTGGAGTCATACATAGGCATCAAACAACATCCTGTTTACAATGGCTTTGATCCTATTAAAACAATTATTGATGAAGGACACAAACAGGGCTTAAAAGTACATGCCTGGTTTGAGTTTGGTTTTTCGTATGCGTATAAAGACACTGCAACAAGCTGGAGTAAAAAATATCCGTATTGGGTGGGACGCAACAGCAAAAATGAGCTGCTCAATAAAAATGGATTTTACTGGTGGAGCGCCATGCATCCCCAAGTGCAGCAGTTTATGAAAGAGTTAGTTATGGAAGTAGTAACCAATTATGATATTGATGGTGTGCAGGGTGATGATCGCTTGCCTGCTATGCCTGCCGAAGGTGGATATGATTCAGCTACACTTGCATTATACAAACAACAAACAGGAAAAGATGCACCGGCTGATTATAAAGAACCATCATGGCTGCAATGGAAAGCTGATCAACTGAGTGCATTTGGCAAATCATTGTACAACGATGTAAAAAAACAAAAACCGGATTGCATCGTTTCATGGGCTCCCAGTATTTATCCATGGAGTAAAGAGCAATATTTACAGGACTGGCCGGCATGGCTCAATGGTGGTTATGCTGATTATGTGATGCCGCAATTGTACCGGTACAATATTGAAGCATATGAAAAAGTATTGAAAGAGTTAAATGAACAAGTAACTGCAGAGCAAAAGAAAAAAATTTTTCCGGGCTTGCTTACTTCATTAGGCGATGGATATCTGGTAAAACCTGAGATGTTGCAACAAATGATTCAATTGAATCGTAAGTATGGGTTTGAAGGTGAATGTTTGTTTTATTTTGAATGTCTTAGAAAACTGGATAAAGTTTATTAAAAATGAAGTCTAAAATTGCTACCCTGTTTGCCTTTGTGTTATTCATTGCCTGCTCCAAAAAGGATAATCAGCCGGCAACTAATCCTCCTGTTGTTACACCACCTGTAACTGTTACTCCTATTATACCCTTACCTGCAGGATGGAAAATGGCAACACCTTTTATGACAGGTTTTCCGGCAGGTATACAGCTTTTTTCGTTTGACAGTATTTTTAATGCACAAAGAATTAAAGCTTATTGTTTGGCTTATGACAGTAGGAATACATTGTTTGAGTTTAAACCTGTAGTTGCTGCATCGGCAAAAACACCCTCACAATTTTTTGCGGAAGAGCCCGGCCTTACACTTGCCTGTATTAATGGTGGTTATTTCAGCGGTAACCAATCGTTTAGTTTGGTAAAGTATAATAATATTGTTTCATCTCCCAATATCAAATCAGTTACCCGGCTCTTTAATGGAAACAATACTGCTTACTATCCCACAAGGGGGGCGTTTGGTATATCATCAACAGGAAGTCCATCCGTTTCCTGGGTCTATAGTGTAGGTGCGGGTAATGATTTAATTTATTCTTATCCTGCACCCAGCCCTAATGCTTTGAATACAGCGCCACAACCACAGCCCACAGAAACATTTCCGGCAGGAGGAAGCATCTGGAATACAGCAGCAGCTATTGGCGGGTCGCCTGTTCTTATCAAAAACAACAATATTCAAATTACAGATGGAGAAGAATTAATCGCTATCAACAATACCACATCACGTCCACGCTCTGCTATTGGTTATACAGGCAATGGTATTATTTTAATTCTGGCAGTTGAAGGAGATAACGCACCTAACTATCCCGGAATTAATTTAGCAGATTTGGCTGCTCTTTTAAAAACATTGGGCTGTAATGAAGCATTGAATTTAGATGGGGGCGGTTCCACTTCACTGGTTGTTAACAATTCAAAAACCGTGCGCCCCGGTGATAATGGAACAGAGCGTGCCGTTGTTAGTGCTGTTTTAATTAAAAGAAAATAAGTTGAAGCAATTTATTATACTTCCGGTTTTATTACTTGCCTTTGTTGTTACATCGGCACAATTAAGCTTTCCCTTTACAACCAAACAATGCAGGGATTCTGTAGCACAAGAATTAAGTGAGCAAATTGAAAAAACGGTTTCACTTCCATTAAATGACAGTACGTATCAAAAATGGATGAGTGCTTACTGGGCAATGGAATTAATGCTGTATAAACCTGAACGCTATGAACAGATCATTCCATTGCAAATAGCACAGTTGCCAAGGACAGGCCCCGGATTTCAACGTGCGTTTCTGGAAATGCTGTATACACTTTATCTGCCCGGGTATACTGATGAACTGAAAAACATATTCCCGCAGTTGAAAAGTGATAAGGTAAAAGCAATGGTATTGGAATACATGGCTGCCTCAGGAAAAAAGTTAAGCGTAGTACCTCAAGATAAATTTATCAACTCATTTTATCATCAGCTATATCAATACAATCAATCAAAGCAGCAAAGCACACTTCCTTTAAAAGAAGATTTTTTGCATCCATCGTTCCTGCCGGAACAAACTGTTCTTTGCAGCTTTCAATCCAAAAACAGAAATAAGCCCGGTTATTTAATGATTCGACTCGCCGATGGCACATGGATGAAAAATGAGCGGGGTGAGGAATTGAAGTTTACGCAACTGGCAAGAAGTATTTCCAATCTTCCATTCTATCTTACTAATGGCAATACGCCACAAGGATTGTATAAGGTTACAGGTATTGATACATCAACCAATAACTGGATTGGGCCTACCACAAACCTGCAACTTATAATGCCATTTGAAAATAAAGCATCTGAATTTTTTGGAACAGATACTGCATTTGAAAAACATTACAATCATTTGCTTGGTATACACTTGCAGCAAATTATTGGCTTAAGAGAAAGTTATTGGGCTGGAAAAACCGGGCGAACAGAAATCATTGCACATGGCACTACTATTAATCCTGAATTTTACAAGGAAGAATCTTATTATCCTAATACACCTTCGCTCGGTTGTCTTTGCAGCCCTGAACTTTGGAATGAAAAAGGAGAAAGAATCTACAGCGCACAGGAACAATGGATACAGTATATCCTTTTTAAAAAAACAGACCCTGCATATTTAATTGTTGCCGAAGTAGCTGATTTATAATAAGCCCCATCTCATACAGGCACAATAAAAGCTGATTTACCTCGTATTTTAACGAATGGGCATACGCAATCTTCCTAATTTTGCACCTCCTAAATCCACCCCGTAAACATCTTCACCAAACGCTGCGCAATATTTTTTCATTAAAAAACGTTAAATATGGAGCGTTTGAAAGAAACCGTGTGTTGGTTAACAAAGAACTTCCGTAATCCAAAAAACCGTATCTATGAAACTGCTTCGTCGCAATCCTTTTGCGGTTCTTACG
>CAYPBV010000162.1:0-4612 GCA_964409025.1 uncultured Chitinophagaceae bacterium
TGGATTAATATGCCCTACAACGAAACTTCTGTTAAGAAAATTATTTTAAGTTTACAACCTCATGCTTTAAGTCAAAATTTATGAAGATGAAACCGCTGTTTATTTTATGGACTTTACTAATCCTCAGTACCACATCACTTGCTGATCCGGGCGTGGGAATTGTAATGGATAGCAAAGGCAACGTATTCTACACTGATTTATCACAGGTATGGATGCTCAAACCCGACGGCACAACATCAATTGCAGTGCCTGATGTGCATACGCATGAGTTGTACATGAGTCCGCAGGATGAATTATACGGAGAGCACATATGGTTTAACGGTGAGCAGCTTAACACATGGGGGCATTATTTATGGAAACGAACTTCCGATGGAACGGTTACCAGAATAAGAGACAGTACTGCAGGTTTTTCAAATGAAAGTTTTGTAAGAGATATTGCCGGTAATAAGTATGCCGTTGAAAAAAGTATTCCTTCGCTTTTTTGGATGATGGATACAAGCGGAAAGAAAATTCTGCTGGGTCAGGCTTCACTAAGTGGTATTGGCCGCTTACATATTTCATTAAAAGGTTCGTTATACTTTAGTAACAAAACGGATGTATATGTAATTCCCGCCGGAGACACATTACAACTTTACAGTAAGAATGCAGGCGGTGAAAACCTGTATGACAGTAGTATGAATAACAATCATGCAATTATGAGTTTGTGGAGTGACAGTAAAGACAATCTTTATATTGCTACAGGGAATGTGATAAAACAAATTACGAAAAAGAAACTCATCAACACTATTTATAAATCAACGGAAGACTGGAAGCCAAGCGGCGGATTAATAGCACCGAATGGCGACTTTTATGTACTGGAATACAATTCAAAAAATGAAGTACGAGTCAATAAAATATCTGCTGCTGACAGAAAGCAAATCGTAAAGGATAAAGCGCTTACTGTTTATTATATGCCGCTGTTGATAATAGCAGGCATTTTATTTTTGCTCTATTTCCTGTTTAGGAAAAACAAATAAGCTATTAGTATTTTAAAATTAAATCTGATCAATCACAATCGAAGCAATCCGGCTTTCCACAAATGCCCCACGGGTTTGTTGTCAAAAAACAATTCAAAATCATCCCAGCCATTAGCTTCGTAGGATTCTTTTATTTGTTGTAATGTTTTGGCAGGAAATGTATGTACAGCAAGTTGAGGCAGCAGTTGTGCCAGCCACTCACCTTTTTCCTTATCTGTCTGTACTGTAATCGTTTCCCTGTTCGTTAGAAAATTCATTTGCAGTACTTCCCAACTGTTTCCTTTTTTTGATTTCGTTATTACTTCAGTGCTCATCAATGAACCAATGAAAATAACTTTTGTATTGGATTTGTTCAATGGCAATTCTTCTTCCTGCACAATGTTGAGAATGTAATCCGGCGCTACAGATGTCTTGGGTACTTTCATATCAAACCATTTGTTCAGGGGTTCATCCAAACCAATACCCTGCATGTAGTTAAACAACGATTTTTTTAATCCAAAACTAAAGCTATCATGATCAGTACCTGTTTCATCAATATGCTCTACATCATTATCAGCAAAACTGATGACCACTTCTTTTGCTTTTTTTACGTTGAAATGTTCAGGATTCATTCCCACAGGGCTGTGTGAGGTCATTGCAAACTGATGCCAGAAAGCCGATTGCAAAACACCTGTTTTAAATAACTGACGCACCATCTCCAGCGAATCAATGGTTTCCTGTGCCGTTTGTGTGGGAAAACCATACATAAGATACGCATGCACCATAATACCAGCTTCAGTAAAATGTTTATTTACCCGGGCAACTTGTGCTACGGTAACTCCTTTTTGAATCAGATCCAGTAATCTGTCGCTCGCTACTTCCAATCCGCCACTTACAGCAATACATCCGCTGGCCTTGAGTAATAAACACAAATCACGGGTAAAACTTTTTTCAAAGCGGATATTGGTCCACCAGCTTACTACTAATTTTCTTCTGATGATTTCCAATGCCACTTCACGCATAAGTGCAGGTGGTGCTGCCTCATCCACAAAATGAAATCCGTTATTGCCTGTTTGTGCAATGATGGTTTCCATTCTGTCAACCAGCATTTTTGCAGCAACCGGTTCATAGAGTTTGATATAGTCCAGTGAAATATCACAAAAAGTACATTTACCCCAGTAACATCCATGTGCCATGGTGAGCTTATTCCATCTTCCATCACTCCACAAACTGTGCATGGGATTTACAACTTCAATGGCTGAAATATAGTTGTCAAGCAACAAATCACTGTAATCAGGCGTACCTGCATCAGCCTGTTTATAATCTTTACAGGAAGCGTTGTTGATATACACCACTTCATTATGCTGCAACAGAAAAGTACGCTTTAACTCTTGTGAAGTAATTTGATTATTAATGTACTTTATTAATTGCTCCACCGGCGCTTCTCCATCATCCAGTGTAATAAAATCGAAAAACTCAAACACACGTGCATCTTTGAGCGAACGTAATTCCGTATTGGGAAAACCGCCACCCATAGATATTCTGATCTGAGGATGATGCTGCTTCAGCCATTGTGCACTTCTGAACGCTGCAAACAAATTGCCGGGAAAAGGAACTGAGATGCAAACCAATTTCGGCTGTATGTTTTCAATATGCTGTTGCAAACTTTGAATGAGCAATTCATCCACATAACTCAAAGGCCGTTGCAGCTCTGCATACAATTCATCAAAACTGTTGGCACTACGGCCCAAACGCTCTGCATATCTGCTGAAACCAAAATACGCATCAATATTTTCTTTAATGAAATCAGACAGGTCTTCTAAAAACAACGTAGCAATATGTTTGGCTTTATCCTGCAAGCCCATCGTACCAAAAGCCCAGTGAAAATCTGTTAACTCACTGAAGCGTGAAGCTTCAGGCAAAAAATTTCTTGAAGCGATGAAATGTGCCAGCGTTGGATTTTTTCCCTGCAAAAACAAAACAGCCTCATCAATACACTGAATGTATTTCTCTTTTAATGCAAGTATTCGTTTGGCATTGTTGGAAAAATCGTTTCGTTCATTTGCCAAAGCAAACACCTGCTGCAAGCCCTGTTTAGAAAACAGTTGAAGTGTTACTTCAATGCCCAAATCTGCCTGGAAAGAAGAAATATTTTTCGTGTTCAAAAATCCTTTGAGATACGCCGTAGCAGGATAAGGGGTATTCAGTTGTGTAAACGGTGGCGTAAAAAGAAAAACAGTTTTGCTCAAATGAAATAATTGATAGGCAAAAGTATTGAAATTAAAATGAGTAAGCTTTTTTATGATGAATTTCGAATTGTATCACTGTGATACCCACCCCTGTCAATCATACTGATTGTTAAAGACTCTTCCACCCCTCCCGGGAGGGGATAAACAGATTCAATGTGTGTGAGTTGAATTAATAATGAGGTTTATTTCGTACTTCTTACCTCGTATTTCATTTTTCAGTTCCACTCTTTGAGTAACTCCCCGGCTTCTTTTTTTACCAACGCATCTTCCGATGTAGCATCCTGCAGTTTCAGGGTTTGCTTTAACAATTCAATGGCCTTGGATTTATTTTTCTGTTTGTAATACACTTTCGCCATTTCCAGATAGTTCAATACAAAACCGGGGCTTAACGCACCTGCCCGTTGATAAAAATATAAACTGGAATCGTAGGTAGCTTTAGGTAAACCGCCGTAAAAAACTTTTAAAGCTCCTTTTTCCATAGCGTTTAAACTGCTCACTTCATAATGCCATTTACCCATTACATGCAATGCTTTAAAGTTTTTAGGATTAGAAGCAAGGGCACGTTCTGCATAAATTTTTATATCCCGCACATATTGAATCTTTTCTTTGCCGCTCAGCAAGAGCGCCATGCGTCCATACGCAAGACTCATCACCATATTGGCATCACTGTCCTTTGGATTTACTTTTAGAGCACGCTCCGCATAAATTTTAGCCGCCTTATAAAAATCAGCTTGTTTTTCTTTCGTGTTTTGCATACGGCCGATTCGACTGGCCAATTCACTGCATTTGATGAGTGTGTACAAATGCTGCGGATGCTGTTTTACAATCTCTTTAAACTTTGCATAAGCTTCCGGTTCTTTCATTTGCTTTTCCAAAGCATCAGCATGCTTTACCAGTTCTTCAACCGGTTGAGCAAGGGTTTGAATGCAAACAGAAATGCATAAAGACAAAACAAAGTGTTTCAGCATAAAAGGTTTAAAACGTTTTTATCATCGTAATACCTGTCTTACCTTCAAATCCTTCAATAGGTGGTGCACATTTGTAAATACTCAGCTCCACTTTCTGTACTACGTTGAAACGGGCATGAATGTTACTGCAAATATCTTCTGCTACTGTTTCCAGCAGACCAGTGGTTTGTTGCATTCGCTGCTTTACCAGCTCAAAGAGAGTTACGTAATTAATGGTTTGCTCTAAGGAAGTAATAGTTGCTGATGGTTGGTACCAAACGGTGAGCTGCACTTCAAAGGGGCCGCCAGTTTTTTCTTCGCCGGCATACAAACCATGGTGAGCATGAAATTTTAAGTCTTTAAGATGAACTGCAATCATAAGGTGAAATTAAAAAGTCCTGCGGAGATGCAGGACTTTGTT
>CAYPBV010000162.1:4622-7451 GCA_964409025.1 uncultured Chitinophagaceae bacterium
GAAATAATTAATTGGTATGGTTGGTGAGGGCACCAACCACAGCGTGCTTTTTAAACAATCCCTTTATGTGATAAATATCTTTCCGCATCCAAAGCAGCCATGCAACCACTGCCCGCCGCCGTTACAGCCTGGCGGTAAATTTTATCCTGCACATCACCACCGGCAAATACACCTTCAATATTTGTTTTGGATGTACCGGGAATGGTTTTGATATAACCCGCTTCATCCATCTCAATCCATGGTTTGAAAATAGCAGAGTTGGGTTCATGCCCAATGGCTACAAAGAATCCCTGCACGGGAATCACGCTCTCCTCTCCTGTTTTATTGTTCTTCACTTTCATTGCATCTACTTTATTTTCACCAAGTATTTCAACTGTTTCCGTATTCCAGTAGATTTTGATATTGGGCGCATTCATCACACGTTCCTGCATCACTTTACTGGCACGCATGGCATCTTTACGAATGAGCATGTGTACCGTTGTGCAAAGTTTGCTCAGGTATAAAGCTTCTTCAGCTGCTGTATCACCGGCACCTACAATGGCCACTTCTTTACCACGGAAGAAAAATCCATCACACACAGCACAGGCACTCACCCCATAACCGTTCAGTCGCTGTTCACTTTCCAAACCCAACCATTTAGCGCTGGCACCGGTACAAATGATTACACTGTCTGCTTCAATCAACTTTTCATCATCAATCCACACTTTATGTACGGGACCTGTAAAATCAACTTTGGTGGCTAATCCATAACGGATATCAG
The DNA here is from genome assembly GCA_964409025.1 of uncultured Chitinophagaceae bacterium. Lineage (GTDB taxonomy): Bacteria > Bacteroidota > Bacteroidia > Chitinophagales > Chitinophagaceae > Lacibacter. The sequence goes on from CAYPBV010000162.1 coordinate 5,383, forward strand.
CACCCATCCGTTTGGCTTGTTTTTCAAAATCCACCATCATTTCAGGTCCTTGTACACCATCAGCATAACCGGGGTAGTTTTCTACTTCAGTAGTGATCGTTAATTGTCCGCCAGGCTGAATTCCCTGGTATAATACGGGATTTAAATTGGCTCTTGATGCATAGATAGCGGCAGTATAACCCGCAGGGCCGCTGCCAATGATTAAACAATGTACTTTTTCTGCTTCCATAATATCTTCAAAATTGTAATCTTCAAAAATAAGGGAGTGACAAATTGAAATCTGTCATTTTAGTTACAGAAGAGTTGATGTGGATAAATTATGAGACGAGAGCGATTTCTGAAATTTTCATATTTATAAACTTCAAAATGAACCGCAGAGCAACTCCGTAAGGTTTATTTTGGTATTATGATTGTTTTAAACTGATTAGCATACCCTCCAAAATAACCCAGCGCCCCATTGCTGATATTGCCCAATATTTTTGTGGGCGATGAAAAGGGATTGCCAATGCTCTGATAACTGAACTCAACGGTACGCCAGAAATCAAATGTTGCTTTATCAATATTGCTGAACTGAACAGTAACCGTATCACCTTTGGCGAAAAATCCATAGTTGTCAAAATCAATATCCGTATTACGGTCCACTCCTTTATCCACATCTACAATATAGGTTGAATTATTGACCAGTTGATCATCAAAAACTGAATTAAGTCCCGGTAAAAAAGGTTCACTGTTTACTTTGGTAAAATAGCGGATGTAGTTACCAAAGCCGGGAGGATCAGTTACTTTTACACGCAGTACCATGCGCCTGCTGGTATCAGGTGTATTAGGCGGACGTACAGCCCACATGCTGTCAATTTTCTTTGTAAGCAATGGAATGGTAGTGGCAGCATTATATTCTTTACCCTGCCATAAAATCCGCAGCGAATAGGTTTTACCCAATTCACCGGTGATAATGGTAGAAGGTGAAGATGGATCGCTTGCATAAAAACTGAAAGCTACATTTGCACCCGGAATGGTTACATCATACCGTTTGAGCTTATGCGTTTTTGTACCATCGCTCACAAATACTTCTGCATCTTTTACAAGACTGTTTGCTATTACATCAGCCGTTACTTTAGAAAAATAGTTAAGGCTTTTGGTAAGAATAACCACAGGCTGCTCATTACTCTCAATGGATGCATCAACAGTGAGCAGAGTTGATGATTCCTTTAAATCAAACTCCACTTTCTTTTCACATGCAGCAAAAAGAAACAAGAGCGGCAATAAAAGTTTGTGCATTTTCATGGTTTGCAAATTTACGAAGAGTAGTGAAGACGAAATAAGCTGTAAGTAACAGATTTAACAGAAGGTTATTACATCTTACTCCTGCAGAAGCTTAATTATTATGCCTTGCAGCTGTTCGTTAAAAATTTTAACGGATTGGCAATGAGCAAAATAATTCAGCCTTATATCCGGCAAAAATGAAAGAAAATTTATTAAGGTACGATGATCAATCCCCTGGAATCAATCTCCATCATTTCTATATCAAATACAAGTTCTTTACCCGCCAGAAAATGATTGGCATCCAATACCACGGTTTCTTCTCCAACTTCAACAATGGTTACAGGAAATTGCTGACCGGCGCTGTTGTTCATAACCAGTTGCATTCCCACTTCAGGCGCCATATCATCAGGAAAATTAGAACGTGGAAAATCAATTACCATTTCCTCACTGCGCTCACCATAAGCTTCATGCGGTGCTATGTTGATCGTTTTTTTATCGCCTACAGCCATACCTACTACGGCATCATCAAACCCTTTAATCATCATTCCGGCTCCCACTTCAAACTCCAGTGGTTCACGGCCCGCACTGCTGTCAAACTGCTCTCCGCTTGTTAACTTACCTGTGTAATGCACACGAACAGTATCACCCTTTTTTACTTGCATATAATTTAGTTTTCTGCAAAGTTAGGAAGATGCGCCCTGTGGTGTCCACTTTTTTTTAAAGCAGTAAAAAGGATGAATTTCCTTAAACTTTTACAATGTTGTTTAACCAAGCATCGGCATCTGCACCTTTGCAACGCATACAAC
>CAYPBV010000163.1:0-7432 GCA_964409025.1 uncultured Chitinophagaceae bacterium
CCCTGCAACTGTGCAATATCATATAAGGTTTCACCTTCTGCTACCACATGAAACTCATTGGCACCGGTTCTGCGTTTGCGTTGCAAATAAATTAATTGATCGGCAGGTGCAGTTTCCATTTCTTTCATGTCATTGAAATCAAACAGCCACTTTAACTGCACATTGTACTGTTGTGCAATGGAAAGAAAAGGGGTGCCCTTGGTTACAAACACTACTCTTGTTTCATTGATTTTAAACTCACCGGATGGATATGTTACTGTTTGTTTTTTTACAACGGGCGCAGGCTGCGGCTCTTCTTTTTTTACAACTGCTATTTCAGTTTTAGGCGCTTGCTCAATAATTTGTTTTTTGGGTTCTTCTTTTTTAGCAACTACAGGTTTAGGTTTTGTTTCGGCTGCAGGTTGCTGTTTTATTTCCGGTTTCTTTTCTTCGTTTACGATCGCTTCTGCCACGGGTTTTGATTCATTTATTACCGGTGATGTTTCTGTTTTTACAATTGTTGATTCATCTGCTTTTTTCTTGCCCAGTGCAATGAGGGAATATTCATTAAGGTTGTAGGTTTCAATATACTTTATGAGCATTTCAGGATAGCGTGGATTTGTAGCGTAGCCGGCTTTCTTTAAACCATAAGCCCATGCTTTATAATCAGCAGGATCAAGAGTAAATAAAAAGGCATAATGCTTACGTGTTACCAAAAAGTTTGAATGGTCAATATAGGATTCCATGGCACTTCCATATTTACGAAAGCATTCGCCCGGTGCGTCATCATCATGACTTACGGATGGCCCTGTCCATGTTTCTTTACACTTAATGCCGAAGTGATTGTTTGATTTTTTTACCAGTTTGCTATTGCCGTTTTCTGTTTCCACAATTCCCTGCGCCAGCGTAATAGATGCAGGTACACCGGTGCGTATCATTTCCTGCATGGCAATATCTTTATACGTGTTGATGTATTCCTCAATGGTAATGGGTGCTGTTTGCGTAAAAGCATTCAATGAAAATAATAAGCTAAAAAAGAGAATGTTTTTTTTCAACTTCATAGAATATTTATTTTTTTCTGATGAGAAACAAACCGTCTCTCAGCGTTAACAAGATTTTTTCCACTTCATCATCAGCTGCAATCAGTTCATTAAAAGCCTGTATTGCTTTTGGATTTTTTCCTTTGATTTCATCCTGCAATACTTCACCATGAAAGAGCACATTATCAGCCAGAATAACACCACCTTTTCTTAAACGTGGTTTTACAAGTTGATAGTATTCCGCATAGCTTGTTTTGTCTGCATCCATGAAAACCAAGTCCCATGTTTCATTCAGTTGCGGAATAATTTCTTTTGCATTACCTGTATGCAACTGTATTGAATCTGCAAGTCCGGCCTGTTCAAAATTTTGCTGCGCTTGTAGGGCATCATCTGTTCTCAGTTCAATTGTATGTACCATGCCCCCCTTCGCTAATCCTTTTGCCAGACAAATGGTACTATAGCCCACCATTGTGCCAATTTCAAGAATGCGTTGCGGTTGTAATAATTTACTGATGATTTCAAGGAACTGTCCTTGGAGATGCCCGCTGAGCATATGCGGCTGCTTATGTGCTGCCTGTGTTTCATCAGCTATTTGCTTTAATACCGCATCTTCGGCTGATGAATAAAGCGCAGCATACGCTTCTGCTTTTGGGTGAATCAACTCCAATGAGAAAATTTTGACAAAGATAGCTTCTAAACGCTAAAAAGAAACAGCAAAAAGAAGCGGTTATGCTTGGCTGAATGTTAAAAGAAGATGCTTACCGTCCTAATTTGAAAGCGAAACTGAGATAGCCCCCTGTGTAATAATTTTTGAGCGAGTGCATATAGCCCTGCGAAATACCAATTCGTAATACAGTTTTTGTACCTGAATACCGATAGCCTAAATTTCCACTGGTGTACCATGTGCTGGCATTACGCACAGGAAAGATGTTGATGAAGCTAACCTGGTCATCACTTACTTCATCAGCATAAAAATAAAAAAGGTCAAGGCCGGTTTCAAGATGGTTTTTTTTACGGCCAAAGAGATAATAAGCTCCTGCACCTGCCTGATACACATTTAAGTAGCGCTCAAAATATTTTCCTGCGATGGCTCTTACTCCAATTTTTGATTTTTGAAACTGATAATCATACATAAGATTGAAGACCAGTCCTAATTTACCAACTTCTACTCCGGCAGAGTGATTCAGATTTTTTGATTGTGCCAGTGTTTTATTTATCAGCAAAAAGCAACACGCTAAATGTAGCAGCAAGATACTCATGAGTAATTTTCTCTATGACCCTTTCTATTCAGCCATCGCTGCACCGGATGTTTCTTTTTTTGAAATCAGGAGGAGGCCAATAAATGTGAGCAGACCGTTTATAATGAGCAATTCTATTCCTATTTTAAAACCACCAAAAACAGTTTGAGAAAATTGCTTAAGTGCTTCAGCATTATCAGTACTCATTTTCAGTTTGTTGGCAAACCACTCGGCATTGTTGATCATATCAAGACCAATAACTAATAACGGAGCTGCTATACAAACAATTAAACTAAGCTTGTCGTTAATCTTACGTTTTGTTAAAATACCAAATGCAAACAAACCAAGCAGCGGGCCATAGGTATAACCGGCTACTTTCAATATTACATCAATAATACTTTTATCATTTATCCATTTAAAAATCATAACACAGGCAAAGAATACAACAGTAAGTGTAAGATGTACTGTGAGCCGTGTACGTTTTTTTTGTTTTTCATCAAGATCATTTCTTCGTTTTAAACCTAATATGTCAATACAAAATGATGATGTAAGTGCTGTTAAAGCTCCATCAGCACTGGGGAACAAAGCAGATATTAAACCGATGATAAATATAACACCAATGGTTGCAGACAGGTAATTGCCAAGTGCAATAGCCGGAAAAAGATCATCACCTTTCACTGCAAGCCCATTGGCATCAGCAAATAAATACAATAAGCCGCCCATTAGTAAAAACAAAAGATTCACTAAGAGTAAAACAAAGGCAAGCGTCATTACATTTTTTTGAGAACCTGCGAGCGTACGTACACTGATGTTTTTCTGCATCATTTCCTGATCAAGCCCTGTCATGTCAATGGTTATAAAGGCGCCTCCTAAAATTTGTTTAATAAAGAAGCCGGATGAATTCAGATCAGTGTTAAAAATACGGGTCATACCTTTTTCACTCATAGCTGATATGGTTTGCGACAGGCTGAAATCCATTTTGTTCATTATAGCGATAATACATACTACGAGCCCAATAAGCATACAACTTGTTTGCAGTGTATCCGTATACACAATAGTTTTTACGCCGCCTTCAAACGTATAAAGTAAAATAAGAATGAGGATGACTAAAGCCGTAGCCCAAAATGGTACACCCATGGAATCGAGAATAAAAATCTGCAGAATATTTACTACCAGATATAATCTTGCAGTAGCTCCAAGTGTTCTTGAAAGAATAAAATAGGTAGCCCCTGTTTTATAACTCGTCATTCCAAAACGATGTTCGAGGTAATTATAAATACTTGTAAGATTCATTTTGTAATACAGGGGCAGTAATACATATGCTATAACCAGATAACCCAGAAAATAACCAATGACAACCTGGTAATAATTAAAACCTGCCGCACCCACGGTGCCCGGAACACTTACAAACGTAACACCGCTCAATGAAGTGCCAATCATACCAAATGCCACCAGCATCCAGTTACTGCTGCGGTTGCCAATAAAAAAAGAATCGTTATTCGAGTTTCTTGAAGTGTACCAGGCAACAATTAGCAGCAGCATGAAATAACCAATAACAAAAGAGAACAATAATGTGGCAGACATGATCGTACAGTTGGTTGAAAAATGAAGATAAAGAAATATTTGAACCAGCAACAGTTTCTTTACATTGCAGCAAAATGTGATTATGAGTTTTTCAGCACTTGCAGTTTTTTGCGGTTCCAAAGCAGGTAAGGATCCATTGTATACGGCGCATGCACGGGAGCTGGGTCATCTGCTGGCAGGTAAAAAAATAAAATTAGTTTATGGCGGTGGTGGTAAAGGAATTATGGGTGCAGTGGCCGATGCCGTTATGGAAAAGGGTGGGGAAGTGGTAGGTGTAATACCTGAAATTTTATTAGAATGGGAAGCGCAGCACAAAGGCATAACTGAATTAATAGTGGTGCCTGATATGCATATACGTAAACGTAAAATGTATGAGCTCTGTGATGCTGCAGTAATATTACCGGGAGGTAATGGCACACTTGATGAGTTATTTGAAATGCTTACCTGGAATACACTCAATATTCATGATAAAAAAATTTTTCTGTTAAACAGTAACGGATTTTACAATCATTTGATTGCTCATATGGAGCAAATGTACAGCAGTGATTTTTTATACGAGCAACCTGCTCACCGTATAAGTATTATAAAACAACCCGGTGAACTATTTTAACGGCCCCTTCTTTCTAACCGTTGTTTTTGACGCTCTATACGCTGCTCCTTTGAAGGAAGGTAAAAAAGAAACCCCGTTCTGAAAACCGGAAGCGAAACATTATTAACAGCATCATAGTACGGTGAATTTATATTACGGGTAACATCAATCATTATGGTGGTAAAAAATTGTGAGGAACCAATAAATCTGTTTCCATAACCACCGCCTACCAGCAAACTTGGTGCTTCAAAGTTTGAAATTGTTTTTACGCCACTGCTTATTGAAGTTGCCCTTGTAAAATTGTATTCGTACTGTGCAGTAACAAAAAACTGATTAGCTATCCATACTCTAACATATGGGCCTGCTCCAAGTGTGCGAAAACGAAAGGTAAGTTCCGGCCCTGAGTTTTGGGTGATATAGTTGAAATTAGTAGCAAGCCCCAGATCTAAAAACCTGGTTACGCTGTAGCCCGCTTCAGGATTAATACCCAGTATCCATCCCTGGAAAAAACCTGCATTAAGTCCGGCACCCAAATACAAATTTTGTTTTTTAAATCCGGGTTGATAGCCTTCATCCTGAGCAGTGGCATTATTTACAACGGAAAAAAGTACCAATGCAATAAGTAGTCTCTTCATGCTGCAACTGATTTGTAATTGAAATGCTAATTTATACCAAAGCCGGAAACTTAAGGGAAAGAGAAATAAAAGATTTTATTAAAACCGTGGACATAAACTTTGGCGCCTCATATTCTTATCGCCAAAATATTGATTGTAAAATCCATTCTTAATCAATGAAAATTCGATGGCGCCATTAGAGTTATTAAAACTTCTCAATGTACTCATGGTAGCATCATAAGTAAATGTAAAGCGCAGGTTATTCATTTCAAAACCAATCATGGCAATGGCTGCATCATTCCACCTGTAATACACACCGCCAAAAATTACTTTACTGCCATCACCCATTAAATTGTAAGCAGCATTACCGCCAAATACCAGTTCACTTGCTCTTGCCTGGTTGCTGTAGTAAGCATTTGGATTGAGGATCCAATCATCATTGAGTTTAAAACTTCCGTTTAAAAAACCGATATACCTGCGTGGTACCTCATTACCGCTGTTTGTAAAAAACGTTTCTCTTGGTTTGTTGATATGATGTACGGAGAAACCGGCATTCACATAAGTGTTCTCAGTAGGGAAATAAGCATAGTTCATACCCACCTGCATATCAAAGTACGCAATATTAGGATTGGTAAGAAATGCTTCACCAGGAGGCAGGCCGGCATCAAATACTTTACCGTTCCATTGGTTATCAAAGGTAAATTTGGTAACATCAATACGTTTGGTAGCAACACCCGCATTAAAACCTGCTGATATCAAACTGCTGTTGCCCAGCATTTGATGATAGGCAATGCTTCCGTATACTTTATTGCTGCGCAGATTTCCACGGCCTGCCACATCGTTTAACACTACTGCACCTAAGCCCACCCAACCATTTTCAATTTTATTTCGAAACACTTGTGCATCTGCAAACAAGCTTGCAGTTTTAAACGGCACAGGTACTGATGTCCATTGAGAGCGGTATTGAATGCCGATTCGGTAATCAGCTTCCGGAATAAAACCGGTATTAGCAGGATTGGTGGTGAGTGGTGAATTCATGAATTGAGAAAAATGCAAATCCTGTGCAGCTGCATATACCTGCATCAACAGCATCAATACCAATCCTATTTGTTGTTTTAATCCCATCCTGCTGAACTATAATTTATAACAAATTTATTCTTCTAAATGTTGTCTCAGTGTTAACGTATTAAAGTAACATCTCCTTTTTTGCGCACTTTTTCTCCGTTAAAATATTCCAGGTCAAGCGTCCACGCATAAGCATCCATAGGCTGCGGTACACCTTTGTACTTTCCATCCCATCCTATACTTTGTGAACGTGATTCAAATACCATTAACCCCTGTCTGTTAAACACCCGCAAGGTCATTTTTGAAATACCAAACCCACGTACTCTGAACACATCATTAATACCGCTGCCATCAGGCGTAAATGCGGTGGGCAGTTCATTTACAATATTAATGATGGATTCTACCGGAATACAGATGGTATCAGTACATCCTGCTGCATTAAATACCACCTGGCACACATTGTTTGCCTGATTTGGTGCGATGTATTGATGTATAGGATCACGTTGTGTAGATGTGTTGCCGTCACCAAAATCCCATTGCCACCTTACTACATCATTGGATGCCGTACTTGTAAAACGTGTGGGTGTATTTTCCTGTGATGGGTTGGGGTTGTAGAAAAATCCTGCCACAGGTTCAGCATTGGCCACAAAGGTTCTTGTAGTAGTTGCCTGCTGGTTACAGGTATTGGGATTGAATACGGTTTGGGTAATGGTGTATGTACCCGGAGTTGTATAATTAAAATTCGGAATAGGATCGGTTGAGGTTTGCCCATCACTGCTTTGCCACAGATACGTAAGTGCACCAAAGGATGTATCTGTAATATTCACTCTGCCTGGCACACAAAGATTATCAACCCTGAAGCCGGGACGTACATTATCAATCACTGAAAAATTGATGATTGCCGATGAATCTCCCGTATTACAAAAATTTGAATCAATTAAAATTAAACGTACGTTATACGTACCGGGTGCAGGAAAAGTATGCGTGATGGGATTGGGAGCAAAAGCAGCAATTGTATCATTTCTGCTGCCATCACCCCATACCCATGCAAAAGAACGTGGTGTAAAATTTGGAATTGAAGTGAGCCTGTCGCTTGTATTGGTAAAATCAAAGGTTAAGCTGTTGCAACCCCGCCTGGTAAAATCGAAATCCACATCTACACTATCTGTGGTTACACGAATACGCATGGTAGCACTATCCACTTCATTACATGAATTTCTATCAATGCCATAAACTTTTACATCAAAAAAACCGGTTGTAGTATAGGTATGTTGAATTGGGTTTTGAGTAGTGGTATCACTTCTTTGTCCATCGCCCCACACC
>CAYPBV010000164.1:0-1032 GCA_964409025.1 uncultured Chitinophagaceae bacterium
TCCCCACCCTCGAGACGAGAGGGCATGTCTGCCAAAAATTTCATCACCCCACAGTATTGTTGTTCAAAGAACGATTACAGTGCAATATTAAAACACATGCCCCAATCTTTACAAATATTTCAATGAAAATTTTGAAACTTTCGAATTTGTTCAAATATTTGTATATATCGTTGAATACATTTTAAAATCTTTGTAGAATATGGCTGGCAAATTGAATCTTGACAAATTGGATCTTCAAATTATTACTGAAATGATGGAGGATGCCCAGGTTTCTTACGCTGATTTAGGTAAAAAATTGTTTGTTAGTGGTGGAACCATCCATGTACGAATAAAAAAATTACAGGAGCATGGTATTGTAAAAGGCACCAAGTTCAATGTAGATTTAAAAAAACTTGGTTATGATGTAACAGCTTTTGTAGGAATCTATCTTGAAAAAAGTTCGATGTATGATAATGTGGCTAAGGAGTTGCAAAAGATTCCCGAGATAGTTCGGCTTAACTACACTACGGGTAATTACAGTATGTTTATAGAAGTGGTATGCAGGGATATGAATCAACTGCGGTTTGTACTGCATGATGCCTTGCAGAAGATTAAGGGTATAGAACGCACAGAAACTTTTATTTCACTGGATGAAAGTTTTTCAAGAGCTGTAAATGTTTTAAAAACAGGCATATCATAATACGTTACAGAGAAGCTCCTTCAACAAATTTTGAAGGTGCAAATTCTTCTACAGGTTCTGATGAACCACTCATACATTCCTGCATTCGCTTAAACGCAAGTTTGCCTAAATTATATCCGCTTGTTTCTACATACGATACTTCCGGAAAATAGATGTTGGGGATACTTCCATCGCTTAATGCAATAACACCGGTTTGTTTAGGTATAGAAATCTGCAAACGCATCAAACTTTTCATAACGCCCATTAAAATTTCATCACTCATGCAAAACACTGCATCGGGCTTGCTTTGCTGCTGAAAATATTGTTGAGTAATATCTTCAGCATGCTTAGTGCTGTGCGCATGTTCAATGGAT
>CAYPBV010000164.1:1042-7248 GCA_964409025.1 uncultured Chitinophagaceae bacterium
ATGGATAGCTGTATGTGTTTTAAACCTGCAAAGCTGTTGTTGTATGATTCAAGTCTTCTTTTTGTAATTGAAAGCTGTCTGCTGCCAAAAATGGATAAAATATTTTTCTTTTTTCTTTTTTGAAGTTCTTCAGCTGCTATGATTGCAGCTTCCTTATCTGCCAGGCATACTTTGTTGTAACTATTTTCATCGGGTACTTTATCAAAAAAAATGAGCGGTATTTCCGCTGCGTTTAATTTTTCAAAGGCATGAAGATTATTTGTTTCCTGAGAGTAGCAGGCAAATAATCCACTGATACGATTTTGGCGGCAAAGTTTCAGATTTTCAGTTTCAGCAGCTGCATCATCATTGTTTTGCAGAATGAGTAGTGAGTAACCAATCTTACGGCTTTCTTCTTCAATTGCTGCAATAAATGAGTCATAAAACATGTTGGTAACAGATGGAACCATTAATCCAAAAAGTTTTGTCTTTTTCGTTCGAAGATTTACTGCAGTTGCATTGGGTTCATACTCTAAGGTTTCGGCAAGTTCAACTACTTTCTTTTTTGTAGAAGCTGAAATATCCGGATGATTCTTAAGTGCTCTGGAAACCGTAGAAATACTAATTCCCAATACCTGCGCTATTTTTTTAAGGGTCGTATCTGCCATATATTATTGATTTACAGTAAAGAAGCAATTTTTCCACTGCAATTATTTTCGCAAACGATTGCAGCAAATTTAAATCTAAATAATTTAACATTCAGGTATTTATATTCAAAAACTTAATTTAAGTTCACAGAAATTTAACAATGCTTGCCAAGGCTTCACTAAAAATTTCGTAATTAAATTTTAGGAAAATTACAGCGTTTCTGAGGCAGGTCTTGTCTTAATTATCACATTCACTTCTTAAAACTACTGATTATGACATTGATGAAGTTTGCGAGAAGCATACTTACAGTATTCGTAAGTCTTCTTGTATTCAACAGCGCAATGGCGCAAAACCGAACCATAAAAGGTAAGGTTAGTGATTCTAAAGGAGACGCTGTTCCTTCCGCTACTGTAACTGTAAAGGGAACAGGCGCTTCCACAACAACTGCTGCAGATGGTTCTTTCAGCATTAGTGCCCCTGCTTCAGCTAACACATTGGTAATTTCCTCTGTAGGATTTGAAACGAGAGAAGTTGCTATTTCTGACAACATGAATGTAGTACTGGAAACAAAAAATGCTGCATTAAATGAAGTGGTAGTTGTTGGTTATGGTACTCGTAAGGTAAAAGATCTTACAGGTTCTGTAGCTAACATCACTCCAAAAGATTTTAACAAGGGTCAGATTGCAACGCCCGACCAATTACTTCAGGGTCGTACGCCCGGTGTATTGGTTACTCCTTCCAGCGGTCAGCCGGGTGCTGCTGCTACCATTAATATTCGTGGTACGGCTTCTATCCGTGGTAATCAGGAGCCATTGTATGTAATTGATGGTGTACCTATTGCCAGTGGCGGTACAGTAGGAAGTGCAAGTGGTGTAGAGGGTAGTTCAACCCCCCTTAATCCATTAATGTTTCTGAACCCCAATGATATTGAAAGCATGGTAATCTTAAAAGATGCCTCTGCTGCTGCGATCTATGGTTCAAGAGCTGCAAATGGTGTAATTCTTATTACTACCAAAAGCGGTAAAGGTGGTAAAAAAGGCCAATTTACTTTTAGTGCAAATTCTAGTGTTGCAACTACAGCTAAGCGTTATGATTTGTTAAACGCAAGCGAATTCTTAGCTGCTGCAAGACAGGCAAATATTGACGGTGGTGCAGATCCTGCACAAGCTGCTATAGCTGTACAGGCAATTGACGCTGGTGCCACTACTGACTGGCAGGACGAAATCTTCAGAACTGCAATTTCACAAAACTTCAACCTTGGTTGGGGTTTCAATACAAAAAGTACAACACTCCGTTTAAGTGGATCCTATGATAATCAGGAAGGTATTGTGCGAAACAGCAGCTTAAAAAGAGCGACTATCAGAGCTAATGCAAGTCAGAAATTTCTTAATGACAAGTTGAGGTTTGATTTGGCTACAACTTATTCAAACAGCCAAAACGAATATCCCCCATTAAGTAACAATGCTGGTTTTCAGGGAAGTTTGTTGGGTGCGGCTTTACAATTTAACCCTACTTATCCTGTTAAGAATCCTGACGGTTCATTCTTCCAGCCGGGTGATCAACGTAACCCATCACAAATGCTTGCTTATTTTGAAGACAAGGATAACATCAATCGTTTTCTTACAAGCATTGCAGGTACATATCAAATTACAAAGGGCTTATCTTATAAGTTAGTTTTCGGTTATGATCAAACCAAAACAGAACGTACAGCATTTGCTGATCCCAGATTAAGTGCAAACGCATATGGCGGAACTGTAAGTTATTCAGTTCCCGGTGGTCCTTCTGAAAACTTAAATAACCCCATTGCTGGTAATGGCAGAACTACACGCCAGAATAATGAATTGCAGTCAACCTTGATTGAGCAATATCTTACCTGGGATAAAGACATCAAAGACCATTCGTTAAATATCGTTGGTGGTTATTCTTATCAAAGTTTTCAAAATGATTACACACAACGTGTTGGTTGGGGTTTAAATACACCTGTAGTAAACCCGAACGATGTATTTGTAAAGGATTTCGGTAATTTTAAAAACTACAGAGATTTATTTCCGGGCTTTGATAAAAATGAACTTCAATCATTCTTTACAAGAATTAACTACAGCTATTCTGATCGCTATTTCTTAACAGCTACAGTACGTATTGATGGTTCTTCAAAGTTCGGTGCCAATAATAGGTATGCAACTTTCCCTGCCTTTGCTGCAAAATGGAAACTTTCTAATGAAAAGTTTTTAGAAAAAAGTATTGGCAAATGGTTTAGTGATTTCAGCCTCAGAGCAAACTACGGAATTATCGGTAGCCAGGATGGTATTCCTTCATATGGTGCCTTGCGTTTAGGTTTTGCTTATCCTGCATTTAATAATAACCCTGCAGGCCAGGCATTGCAACAGGATGAAAATAAAGATTTGAGATGGGAGCAGGCAGCAACTACAGGATTTGGTGTTGACTTTACAACATCGAACGGCCGCTTATCAGCAACCATTGACTATTTCTATACTGAAAGAAAGGATCTTTTATTTTATGACTACGTACCAGGCGGATTTTCGGCAACAGACCGTTTGTTTGCAAACCTCCCCGGTATTGTGGTTAATAAAGGATGGGAATTTAGTGTAAACTATAAAATTGTAAAAGGCAAGAAATTCAGTTGGGATGTAAATGGTAACTTAACATTGGTGGAAAATGAGTATAAAAACTTACCTACCCCCATTATTACAGGCTCAGTTAGTGGCCAGGGTTTAACAGGTGCATTTGCTCAAACATTCGTAGCCGGACAACCCCTCTTTACCTGGTCAATGCCTGTATTCCAGGGTTTTGATGGTAATGGTAATGCCCGTTATGAAAAAGGAGCGGCCAACCAATTAGTAGGTACAGCTTTACCAAATCTTTTTGCCGGTTTAACTAACAACTTCAGCCTTGGTAACTGGAATTTGAGCGTATTCATCAATGCCGTATCAGGATTCGAGGTTTATGACAATACCTCAAATGCGCTTTTCCTGAAAGGTAGTTTAAGAAATGCACGTAATGTTACAAGAGAGGTAGGTTTCAGTAATGAAAATCCATTTAACCCCGGAAGTGTTTCAACCCGCTTTTTACATAGTGGTGATTTCATTCGCCTGGCAAACGTGAACCTGAGCTACACATTTAACATGAACAGCAAAGCAATCCGGTCACTTTCAGTATTCTTATCCGGTCAAAACCTGGCATTATTAACCAAATATCCTGGTTTGGATCCTGAAGTAAACGTAGACAAGCAAATTGCAGGTGTACCTTCTCGTGGATTTGATTATACGCAATATCCAAGACCAAGAATTTTTACATTAGGAGTAAACCTTGCATTCTAAATATTTGTTAACAAGATAAATTGATTATAATGAAAACATTTTCAAAAGTATTTACAGCCGCTGCAATGATAAGCTCTGTGCTTTTTGCAAGCTCCTGTAAAATTGACCCTGAACTGGGAGCGAACAATGTAGAATTGCCGCCTCCCTCACAAGGAGCTCCCGCAGCACCTTCAATTGGTGCAGTATATGCACGTTTAAATGATTTGGTTGGCCAATATGGTTACCAGGCTTTACAGGAACATTCCAGTGATGAATTGCTGGGCCCCACCCGTGGTACTGACTGGGATGACTTTGGAACATGGCGCCGCCTGCACCTGCATACGTGGGGTCCGGATCACAACCAGGTTAATGACGTATGGAGCCAGGTTAACGGTTCATTATTCCAAACAACCCTTGCTGCAGAATTATTAACAGGACAAGCTAAGGCTGAAGGTCAGTTTCTTCGTTCTTTCTTCCGTTTCCTCTCTGCAGATCTGTACGGTGTAGTTCAGTCTCGCCCTGCTACAGCTCCCTCAAGAGGTATTCCAAATGTAATACCACGTGCAGCAGCCATTGACTCAATTATTGCTGAATTAGAATCAGCAGTTGCAGGTTTACCTGCTTTTAATGGAACTAACAGGCATGTAGCTACAAAAGAAGCAGCATGGGCTTTATTGGCAAAATGTTATTTAAATAAAGCAGTGTATAAAGCAAGCCCCACAAGTCCTGCAGGGCCTTATACACACGCTGCTGCTGATATGAATAAAGTAATACAGTATTGCGATTTGATTGATGCCAATCCTTTATTTGACATTGATGCAAATTATTGGGATAACTTTAAATGGGATAACGGTACTGCATCTTCAGAAAATATTTTTGTAAGAAGACAAAGCGACGGTATTAACCTTGTATGGGCAACCTGTATGGGTGGCCACTATAATCAAACGCCCAGTGGTTGGAATGGTTTTACTACGCTTTCAAACTTCTATGACAGCTTTGAAGATATAGATACAAGAAAAGGCGTTGATTTACCTGGCTATACCAGTCAAACCGGTATGAGAGCAGGTTTCCAGATTGGTCAGGCAAGAGGCCCTCAAGGTCAGCGTATTGGTAATGCAATTGTTGATCTAAAAGACAGAAGTGGTAATGCGCTTGTGTTTACCAGAAATGTGAGTCCTTTCTTTAACGGTGAAGCTTCTGGTATTCGTAATAACAAATTCCCACTTGATCCTGCACAAATCAATGGTGGAGGTTGGGATAGTAAAAATGACTTTCCGTTCCTTCGTTTTGCTGATGTTCGTTTAATGAAGGCAGAAGCTATTTGGAGAGGTGGAACCGCTACAGGTGGTGAAACTGTTTTAAGTATACTTAACAGTATACGTTCAGTACGTGGAGCAACTCCTCTTACCGGAACAGTTACTCCCGCTCAATTACTTGCAGAGCGTGGTCGTGAAATGTATTTGGAAGGCTGGAGAAGAAACGATTTGATCCGTTTCGGAGCATTTAATACTCCAACACAGGGTCGCACAAGTGCTTCTGAAGGCTATAAGGTAGTTTACCCAATTCCCACAATTGCACTTTCTTCTAATCCTAATTTGAAACAAAATTTCGGGTATTAGTTTTTATCATAATCAATAGGGGAGAGGTCACCAATCTTGGTGGCCTCTTTTTTTTACAATTCTTTTGGTATTTATGAACCCTGAAATCTGTTTTTAATATGAGTTTCAATTAACTTGAGCAGCCGATATTAAATGATATGAAGAACTGTTTTAAATTTATTTTAGTGCTGATGATTTTGTGTGTAAATGCTTGTAAAAATGAGCAAAGCAATACGTTGTTCCAATTACAGAGTAATACAGGAATAAACTTTGAAAACTCAATTGAAAGCTCCGATAATAATAATGTGTTTAAATACCGAAACTTTTATAATGGTGGTGGCGTAGCTACGGGTGATTTAAACAATGATGGTTTACCTGAAGTTTTTTTTACAGCTAACAATGGTAACAACAAACTCTATCTCAATAAAGGCGATTTTCAATTTGAAGATATTACTGTTAAAGCAGGGTTAGCCAATAATGGAAAATGGAGTACAGGTATTGTATTTGTTGATGTCAATGCTGATGGCTGGCTTGATATTTACGTTTGTAATGCCGGCAATATGTTACAACCTCTGCTTCGAAAAAATCAACTCTACATCAATAATAAAAATCTAACGTTTACTGAACAGGCTGCTCTTTACGGCTTGGATAATGACGGGTACAC
>CAYPBV010000165.1:0-7244 GCA_964409025.1 uncultured Chitinophagaceae bacterium
GACATCAACACATGGACACTTAATGACCTGCATCAAAAAATTGCAGCTTTATACCTGGCATCCATTCAAAATGAAAAACTGTTGCAGCAAACGTCGCTGCAAAGTTTTGAACCCATCATCATTAAAGGCAATATGCGGGCTTTGCGACCTACTTTGTTTGATCTACTCGCCCACCGTGCATTGGATTATTTTGAAAATGATGAGTGGGGCATCACCAAACCACAACAATCATTTGAAATAGATGCACCGCAGGCTTTTGCCGCAGCAGCTACTTTTCTTCAATGGAATATTACCAGCAATGATGCTGCATCACTGCACCATAAAGCATTGCTGGTATTACAAAAATTAATAGCATTTCATAAAAATGATGCGGTTAAAGATGCACTGGTTGATGTGGATATACGCCGTATTGAATTTGTAAACCGCTATTCTACACTTGACAATAAAAATGAACTGTACAGAAAAGCATTGCAGCGGTTAAGAACTGAATATGCTGCTTCACCTTTCTCCACACAAGCTGTTTACTTGCTGGCACAGGATTATGCCAACTATGCGCAGACCTATGATTTTACCAAAAACAAAATAAATGATGAAACCAACCCACGCTGGTATTATCAAAAAGCTGCAGCTCTTTGTAGAGAAATAGTAAAAGAAAAAACAGAGAGCGAAGGAAAAGTAAATTGCAGCAACCTGCTGCGGCAAATTGAAGCAAAAGACGTTCAACTCACTATAGAGCAGGTGAATCTGCCCGATCTGCCTTTCAGAACTTTGGTGCGTTTTAAAAACAGCAGTAAGCTGTGGTTTCGCATTGTAAAAAAAGAAATCAACCCTTTACAAACAGAACGGGAAGATTACTGGGATGAAGCGTATTGGAAAAAAATTACAGCATTGAAACCTCTTCAGCAATTTGCACAAGCGTTACCCGTGCAGGAAGATTACCAGCAGCACACTGCAGAAATAAAAATGCCTGCATTGCCCTCGGGTACGTATTTAATCATCGCCAGCACAGACGAACAGTTTTCCATTAAAGACAATATTCTCACTGCTCAGTATGTGCACATCAGCT
Organism: uncultured Chitinophagaceae bacterium; assembly: GCA_964409025.1. Taxonomy (GTDB): domain Bacteria; phylum Bacteroidota; class Bacteroidia; order Chitinophagales; family Chitinophagaceae; genus Lacibacter. The sequence continues at coordinate 1,067 of CAYPBV010000165.1, forward strand.
CCATTGCATGGCTGCACCATCAAAATGATTTTTTTGTACTGAACCGAAATACAGGAGCACCACTGGCAAAATCAGCAGTGCAAATATGGGACATTGGATATGATTATAACACCAGCACTTACATTAATAAAAAAGCAGAGCGTTATACTACTGATGCCAATGGTTATTTTGAACTCATAACACAAGATATCAATAACAACCTGAGCAAAAGACTGGAAATCACAACAGGGAATGACCGCTTGTTTATTGATGACAATGTTTACACCTACAGAAATGATAACAAACGGGAAACGGATGAAATCAAAAACAGAAGGGTGTTTTTATTTACAGACAGAAGTATTTACCGTCCCGGTCAAACCGTTTATTTTAAAGGCATCATCACTACAACCGATGCAGTAACCGGCAAACCGAAAGTAGTAAGCAACCTGAAAACAAAAATTCTTTTATTTGATGCCAATTATCAAAAAGCAGATAGCATCAATGTAACCACTAACGAATTTGGTTCATACAGCGGTACTGTTGTTTTACCACAAGGCGGCATGAATGGCATTTTCAGATTAAGAGATGAAGTGGTGAATAACGAAACTCAATTTTCAGTAGAAGAATACAAGCGTCCGAAATTTTATGTGGACTATCAACCGGTAAAAGAAAGTTTTAAAGTAGCAGATCAAATAAAACTCACCGGTAATGCCAAAGCATATGCAGGCAACAATATTGACAATGCAATTGTAAAATACCGTGTGGTGCGTGAACCAAGGCTACTCTATCCATGGTTGTGCCGACGCTGGGGATGGCCGCCTGTTGAAAGCAAAGAAATTACACATGGCGAAACCACCACAAAAGCAGATGGCAGTTTTGAAATTGTATTTACTGCAGAACCTGATAAACTGGTGCGTAAAGAGTTACTTCCGGTGTTTGATTACAAGATTATTGCTGATGTAACTGATGTAAATGGTGAGACAAGAACAGGCGAAACCACCATCAGCGCCGGATATACTTCATTGAAATTAAATGTTACTGTACCACAGGGTGAACTAATCACCGGCAACACATTAAAAGAACTCAACATCTCCACACAAAATATGATGGGTGCATTTGTGAAAACAAGAGTACAGGTAAGCATATACAAACTGGATGCACCTTCCCGTTTAATCCGTGAGCGTTACTGGCAGCAACCGGATGTATTTGTAATGAGTGAAGCTGACTACCTCAAGGATTTTCCCAATGATGAATACAGCAATGAAACAGAAAAAGAAAACTGGAAACGATTAGAACGGGTGTATGAACAAATGGACACGTCAACAGCCAATCAAAAATATACCTTCAGCAATCTGCAATTAAATAACGGCTGGTATGTGATTGAAGTATCTGCAAAAGACAAAGAAGGCAACGACATAAAACAACAAGCCTATGTGCAGGTAACCGATGGTCAAACCAACAGCCCCAACTATGTATGGTCATTACCCGGCAGCACCACAGCAGAGCCCGGCACCACCGCTACCATTGAATTGGGAAGCAGTGCAGCAGATGTATTTTTGATTGAGCAACAGACAAAAGAAAACAAATCAACCTTCAACTTTCTTACACTGAATAACGAACAACGAAAAAAAGAACTGCCTGTTACAGAAAACGACCGTGGTGGATTAGCATTCAGTTATGTATTCATTAAACACAACCGTGTTTTTACGTTTAGCAGACAGATCAATGTGCCGTGGACGAACAAAGAACTGAAGATCAATTTTGAAACCTTTCGTGATAAAACATTACCCGGCAGTAACGAAGAATGGAAAATCAAAATAAGTGGCAGCAAAGGTGAAAAAGTAGCGGCTGAATTATTAGCCAGTGCTTATGATGCATCACTGGATCAGTTTAAACCCCACCAATGGAATCAACCTGCATTGTTTAATAACACAGCAGTTGCAAATAACTGGAGAAAGGGCGGTTTCAGACAGATTGATTTTTGGAAGAAAGAATGGTTTGAACGTAATAATTTGAGTTTTAATAAACAATATGATGTTCTTGAAGATGCATTTGATTTTTACAGAAGCACGCCCAGACATACGAAATTGCCGAAAACTGTATTAAAAATGGAAGAGGGGAATATACAAGGGGTATCTGGTGATGTCACTTTCATGAATGCAGCAGGAAATCCCGGTTCGGCTCCTCAAGTTAAAATAAGAGGAAACGCTTCACTAGGCAATAATGAAAATGTACTGCTAATTATTGATGGAGTTGTAATGACAAAGGAAGATATGGATCGCCTAAATCCAAATGATATCCTTGAAGTCACTATATTAAAAGAAGAAACAGCCATTTCTTTATATGGTACAAGAGGTGCAGGTGGTGCTATCTTGATTAAAACAAAAAAATCGAATCAACAAACGAACAACGTACAAATCCGCAAAAACTTTTCTGAAACTGCTTTCTTCTTTCCGCAATTACAAACCGATTCAACAGGGGCTGTCATCTTAAAATTCACCATGCCCGAAGCGCTTACCAAATGGAAAACGCAGGTGCTGGCACATACAAAAGATTTGTCAACCGGTTTCATACAAAAAGAAACCATCACACAAAAAGAATTGATGGTACAGCCATTTGCACCACGTTTCCTGCGTGAAGGCGATCGGTTTGAATTCACTGCCAAGATTACCAACTTAACAGATAAAGAACTTACAGGCAACAGTCAGCTTCAATTTTTAAATGCAGCTACACTGCAACCCGTAGATGCCTGGTTTCAAAACCTTACACCCTTTCAATATTTTACCGTTGCTGCCGGACAAAGCACCGTTGTAAAATTCAGAACAGAAGTACCCTTCAATTTTAATGAAGCCGTTACTTACAGAATCATAGCTAAAGCAGCCAATCAAACAGATGGCGAAGAAATGACCTTGCCTGTGCTTACCAATCGCATGCTGGTTACAGAATCATTACCGCTCCACATGCGTGGTGAAGGTGTAAAGAACTTTTCGTTTACTAAATTACTCAATACAAATTCTCCAACATTACAACATCACAAATTCACCATTGAGTTTACGAGCAACCCTGTGTGGTATGCGGTACAGGCATTGCCTTATATGATGGAGTATCCGTATGAATGTGCTGAGCAAACATGGAATCGGTTTTATGCCAATGCACTCGCCACACATATTGTTTCAAAAATGCCCCGCATCAAAGCAGTGTTTGAACAATGGAAAACAAAAGATACATCTGCGTTACTCAGCAACTTGCAGAAAAATGAAGAATTAAAATCCGTATTGCTGGAAGAAACGCCCTGGGTATTGCAGGCAAAGAGCGAAGAGCAGCAAAAGAAAAACATTGCCTTGCTCTTTGATATGGTGCGCATGAGCAAAGAGCTGAACAAAGCCATGCAACAGTTAACAGAGATGCAGTCAGCCAATGGTGGTTTTGTATGGTTCAAAGGCGGACCAGATGATCGCTATATTACCCAATACATTCTTACAAGCATTGGTCATTTAAAACAACTCAACGCCTGGCCCGCAGCACAGGTGCAGCAGTTGAATGCGATGGTGAGCAAAGCCATTCCCTATCTCGATAAAAAATTAAAAGAAGATCATGACAACCTGATAAAGTATAAAGTAAAACTCAGTGCCAATCATATCAGCAATACACACATTCAATATTTATACATGCGCAGCTTCTTTAAATCCATCGCTCAAACTAAAGGCACTGCAGCAGCTTATACTTATTATTACAAACAGGCACAACAGTACTGGCTGCAGCAAAGCCGCTATATGCAGGGCATGATTGCATTAACGCTGAGCAGAGCGGGTGATGCAAAGACTTCAACCGCTATTGTACAATCAATCAAAGAACATGCGCTGTTCAATGAGGAAATTGGTATGTATTTTAAAGACATGAGCAATGGTTACTATTGGTACCAGGCACCGGTAGAAGCACAGTCGCTCATGATGGAAGTGTTTAGCGAAATTGCAAAAGACAACAACGCCGTGAATGATTTAAAAACATGGCTGCTCAAACAAAAGCAAACACAAAACTGGAAAACCACCATCGCTACGGCTGAAGCCTGTTATGCATTGTTACTGCAGGGAACCGACTGGACTGCCACAGAAAACATTGTAGAAATAAAAGCAGGCAATCAAACATTTTCTTCCTCCCCCTCGGGGGGAGGTCAGGTGGGGGCTACGGAAGCAGGCACGGGTTATATGAAGAGAAGTCTGGAAGGCACAATGGTGACACCGCAAATGGGGAATATTTCAGTGAAAATCACAAATAACAAAACACAAGAATCAACATCAAATACTCCTGCCTGGGGCGCTGCATACTGGCAATACTTTGAAAACTTAGACAAGATCACTTCGGCAGCAACGCCGCTGCAATTGCAAAAGAAGTATTTTATACAACGCACTACTGCAAAAGGATTGGTATTAGAACCGGTGGATGAAACCACCGCAGTAAAAGTGGGTGATCAATTAAAAGTGTGGATTGAGTTGCGTGTGGATCGCAACATGGAGTATGTACACATGAAAGACATGCGTGCCAGTTGTATGGAACCCGTGAATGTTTTAAGCACGTACAAATGGCAGGATGGTTTGGGCTATTACGAAAGCACCAAAGATGCCAGCACCAATTTCTTTTTTAACTGGTTACCCAAAGGCACGTATGTGTTTGAATACCCTGTACGCATTACACATGCAGGTACGTATAGCGCAGGCATTACCAGCATCCAATGTATGTATGCGCCGGAGTTTACGAGTCATAGTGAAGGTGTGCAGGTGAAGGTGGTGGAGTGAGTTGAATCTTCTGCAAACGTTTCTAATCGTTTGCAGAAGGATTGGATTAAGCTAATGAGAACCTTCCTTTGCCGGCAGGAAGGTCTAAAAAAGTATAACATTTAATAATTCAATTTCAATAACTTTTAAAAGCAATGAGTGCGTGTACTAACGTGAATCATTGTGTTGTGTACAATAAAATGAAGACCCTACTTTTCATTATTTTTAGTTTAACATTGTTTTCCTGTAATCAAAGACCGACAAAAGCTTTGGTAACAGAGAATTTTAAATATTCTGCTTACTCTTGGCATATTAATCCACAGATTGACACTTTTGAATTTTACTTAGCACACTATATAGACATTAACAAAAGCGGACACTTTATTTTAATGCGACACGACAGTTTTATGGACACCCAGAAATATTTTGAAGGTGACATTAGCAATACTCTATTCAAACTTATTGACTCAACATTTCGTAGTGAAGACTTTAAAACAGACTATTCCTGGAAAGTGGATGGTGGTTTTACATATGACGGCTTTACCTATTGCATTGACTATAAAAAAGCAGACAATAACAACAGAAAGAAAATTCAATTTATACCAAACAATAGTCCTCAACAAATTAAAACCCTCATTACTATACTTGATAGTGTCATTTTTCGAGCGACAAAGGCTTCTGACTCAATAAACCTAAAGGAATACTCAGAACAACTAAAACAATTATACATTACTGAATCAGGACCTTTGCCAAAAATTGAAAAGTTACCACCGACATTTGAACCTGTTAAAATTAAGTAATGACCTTTACTGCACACAACATTGCATTTATATTATTTCGGCGGACTGATAACGCCGCTTAAACTGTGTGCTGCTATTATCTTCTTGCTCAGCCCTACGTTATAAATTGAGTAATTGAACAAATAATGAATAGTTGTATTTTACAGCAGCATCTGTAGCTGGCTTACAGATTTCAAATTCTGAAACTAATACATATGCTGCAACGGTAGCAGTCATTTGAAATACCACCCTCAAACAAATTAAAATCATTTAAAGCCAATGCAAAATCTCAACGTAAAAAGAATTGAACAAATTGATGCCTTGAGGGGCTTTGCATTATTTGGTATCATTATGACCCACATGTTTGAAGGGTTTCTGGCCAGTATGACACCGCCGCAGTATGTGGGATTTAATATTTTATACCCTGTAGACAGCTTTTCTCAAATTGTCATTCAAAACCTGTTTATTGGAAAATTTTATGCAATATTTTCAATGCTTTTTGGACTAAGTTTCTACTTAATATTAGACCGGAAAAAAGATTCCGGTTCTTTGAAATTTATCCGGAGATTGGCGTTGTTATTCTTCATCGGTTTTATTCACCATATTCATTACAGAGGTGATTTTTTGACCGTCTATGCAGTCTTAGGT
>CAYPBV010000166.1:0-7153 GCA_964409025.1 uncultured Chitinophagaceae bacterium
TAACCATAAATCCGGTTCCCTCAATGAGTATGGTATCTCCCCTGTAACTGATGTTTTCATCAACAAAAGGTGTATTGCCTAAACTGTCAATTATCTGTACTCTTGACACAAGACCGCCTGCATTAAAAAATAAATTGTGTGCTTCAAAACCGATACCGGTTAAAGAATCAGCTGTAAGAATCTGACTGATGCGGCAGTTTGCACCAATAAAAACCGGCGGTTGTCCCTGATTGGTGGTACTGGTATCAATACTTTTTTCACGCTTACATGCCTGAAGAAGTGCCACGCTTAATAACGCCAGATAAATTTTTTTCATTACTATGTTTTTTTAGTGTCAGAGTACCTGCGTTTCATCATTTACTGCTGCACTTGTTTCTACAGTAGTTCCTTTTTCCTCTTCAGTTCGCTGCTTGAAGAAGCGTTTCTGAAATAATAAAATTACAATAACCCCGCAGGATATGGAGGCATCTGCTATGTTAAATATGGGAGAGAAGAACGTAAATGGTTTGCCGCCAAGAAACGGAACCCAGCCCGGCATCATATAATTTTCAATGATGGGGAAGTACAGCATATCCACCACATTACCATGTAAAAAACCAGAGTAACCTTTATCAGCTATTTTGGCAAGCCCTTCATAGGGTACCTGGTAACCACTGGCGGCATCAACATACATGCCTTTATCAAAGTAAACTCCGTAAAACAGGCTGTCAATCAGATTTCCCAACGCACCCGCATAAATCAAAGAAGCGCATACAATAAAACCAATATGATATTTTTTCTTAACAATATGTGCCAGATACCATGTACCAAACACTACTGCTACTAACCTGAATAAAGTAAGCGCCATTTTACCCCATTCACCACCAATCTTCCAGCCATAAGCCATGCCTTCGTTTTCGATGAAATACAAACGGAACCACTGGCCCAGCATCATGCGCTCTTCATGATATTGCATATGCGTTTTAACCCAAATCTTCAGCGCCTGATCCGCCGCCAGTATAAGTATGATAATCAATGCAACGTGCTTTAGCTTCAATTGAACAAAATTTAGGTTGCAAATATAAAGTATCGAAGGTAAGCAGCACGTTTTACGCTTCTGGCTGCACGGAATAATCTGAGCTTTATCAAAAAATTAATCTATTTATTAAGTTTTGCCGGAAAGCCCTGCAGCATTTTTTGTTCTTCGCCTACCTTGAAAAGCGTGAAGCTAATAGCGTTTATTCTACTTTCTATTCCTCAAAATACACCCGCTTCACCCGCTGGCTGATGCCACTCATGACTTCATACGCAATGGTGCCGCTCCATGCCGCTATTTGATTGATGGATAGCGCCTGGCCAAATACCAGCACTTCATCACCTTCCTGCACACCAGCAATAGTTGTAACATCCAGCATGGTCATATCCATACATACAGTTCCAATAACAGGGGCTTGTTGCCCTCGCACCAGCATATAACCCACGCCATTGCTTAAACTTCGGGGATATCCATCTGCATAACCAATCCGCACGGTGGCAATCACAGAAGGTTTTGTAATCACACCTCTGCGGTTATAGCCCACCGTTTCGCCGGCCTGCAAATGTTTCAATTGTGCAATGGTGGTTTTTAAAGTGAGTGCCTCTTCCAATTTCCCGTGCGGTGCAGCGGCAATGCCAAACATACCGATACCTGCACGTACCATATCATATTGCAATGCTGCATGACGAATAATACCCGATGTATTGGTGATATGTTTTAAAAACGGTTCCCTGGTGTATTGCTGCAGTACTGCACATGCTTCTTCAAACAGTTTTGCCTGATGCTCCGTAAATGCATCTTCACCTGCAGCTTCTGCTGCTGCCAGGTGACTGAATACAGATTGAATGGTGAAATAATTTTCCTGCTGTAAAATATCCGTTAAATGCTGTAACTCATGCTGCATAAAACCGAGGCGGTGCATACCCGTATCAATTTTTATATGCACCGGATAGTTACGCAAGCCTTCACTCTCTAAAAATGCAGCAAATGCTTTTGTTATGTGAGGCGAATACAATTCAGGCTCCAGATTGTATTCAATCAAAGCATCAAAACTCACAGCTTCAGGATTCATGACCATAATGGGCAACTGAATGCCGGCCTTACGCAACTCCACACCTTCATCAGCAAATGCTACGGCTAGATAATCCACACCGTGATATTGCAGCATATTGGCAATTTCATAACTGCCACTGCCATACGAAAAAGCTTTTACCATGGCCATTAATTTTACTTGCGGCTGCAGTTGAGAGCGTATGGTTTTTATGTTATTGGCAATGGCGGTAAGATTGATTTCCAATACCGTTTGATGTATCTGCTGCTCCAGCAAGGGCATTAATTGCTCCAGTCCAAAACTACGGGCGCCTTTAATTAACACGGCTTCATCTTGGATTTGCAGAGTGGGCAAGTGTGCAATCAATTCATCTGTATTGGTAAAGAATGTATAATCAACAGACGAAGAAAGCTGGTCTTTAAAATAATTTTGAGCAACCGTACCCACACTAACCACATGCTGTATTGCATGCGAGTTGATGAGCTCAGCCAATATTTTATAAGTAGCTGCTTCCTGCTCTTTGCTCACCGCCATATCAGAAAGTATAATACGTTTCTGTGCATGTTGCTGCTGTTGCTGTAAAAAGTTTAAGGCCAGTTCAAACGATTGTACATCGGCACTGTAACTATCATTGATTAATGTGCAATGATGCTTTCCCTTTTTTAATTCCAATCGCAAACTCACCGGTTTTAATTCAGTCAGTTTAGCCTTTAATTTTTCTTTATCCATTCCCAAATGCAAACAAACACATATACAGGTGAGAATATTATGAAGCGAAGCCTCATCAGTAAAAGGAAAAACCATTTCCATCAATTCGTTTTTCCATTGCACAGAAAGATGAGAATTGTTTCCTTCTTTTTTTACCTGGAGTAATTGCAAGCTGTTATTCGGTTCCCTGCCCCATGTAATGGTTGTAAGATGCTTCGTTGAAAATGAAAGCCCTTTTGTTTGTTCGGGAGAATAAATGAGAACATCCGCAGTTTGAAACAACAATGCTTTCTCTTTAAATTTTTCAGCATCATTGCCAAAGCCTTCCTTATGTGCATCGCCTAAATTGGTAAACACACCAATTGCAGGTTGAATGATTTGTTGCAGTGCCTGCATCTCTTCTTTTTGTGAAATGCCTGCTTCAAAAATACCTAAGTTGTGATGGGGTTCTAATAGCCACACACTCAGCGGCACGCCCACTTGTGAGTTATAACTTTTTGGGCTGCGTGCAATGGAATAATCATCACTCAGTAATTGATACAGCCATTCCTTCACCATTGTTTTTCCATTGCTGCCGGTAATACCGATAACGGGAATGGAACATTGTTTTCTGTGATAGGCAGCCAGTTGTTGCAAGGCTTTGAGTGTATCATCCACCAGCATAAAATATGCATTCGGAAATAAAGCAGCATCCTGCTCTTCACTCACCACAAAACAACGCACACCTTTTTCATAACATTGTTTGATAAATGCATGTCCGTTCCGGCGTTCTGTTTTTAATGCAAAAAATAAACTGTGTGCAGGATGTACAATACGTCTGCTGTCAATACACAAATGTTCAATCAGCAAATCATCAGGCACTGCAGCAGTGTCAGCATTAAGTACAGACGCAATTGTATGGAGTGAGTAAGAGCCCATGCACTGCAAGGTTACAGATTATTCCTGCAAATCTTCGGGTTCGCCTTCCTTTTGATGATAGATGGAATACAGGATGGAACCACCAATACAGGCTACAATCACAACCAACGAAATAACTACCTGCTGATTTTTATTGATGAAGGTTCCTATCAGGTTTTCGCCCAGCATTTTTAAACCGATGAACACCAGTACAATGGCAATACCCTGCTGCAGATAATCAAACTTGCTCACCGCACCTCTCAGCAAAAAGAATAAGGAACGCAGACCCAGCACAGCAAAAATATTTGAGGTATAGATCACCAGCACATTTCTGCTGATGCCCATCACCGCCGGTATACTGTCCAGTGCAAACACTATATCCGTAGTAGCCAGCATCACCACCACTACAAACAAAGCCGTGTAAACAGGTTTGCCATTTTCAAGCATCCGGTATTTGCCTCCGCCATCATCCATGGTTATGGGCAGCCAGCGTTTGAGAAATTTTAAGACACCACTTTCACCCGGGTCAAACTCTTCATCCTGTGTGGTGGTAAACATTTTAAAACCGGTGTAAATTAAAAACGCTCCAAACAGATAAAGCAGCCAGTGAAAACGATTTACCAGTTCCACACCCAGCGTAATAAAAATGACTCTGAATATAATAGCCATTAAAATACCAATGAGCAGGGCACGTGGAATATATTCCTCTTTTACTTTGAAATAACCGAAGATCAGTACAAATACAAAAATATTATCAATACTTAAACTCCACTCCATCAGGTAAGCACTCACATATTCCAGCGCTGTATGTTTCCCTTCTTCAAACCACACAAAAGCACCAAAGCCCAAACCAAGTGCTACCCAAAACAGGGTTTGATACAAAGCCTGCCTTATACTCATGGTTTTATTACTCTTGCTCACAAGCCCCAGATCAAAAACTACAGCCAGTATTAATACAATGCCAAAAACGAGATAAGTAATTTGTGTATGTGTCATCTGATTGAAATCTGTTATTGAAAAATCAACAACTGTTTATTTTACGGAAGCATATTTACGTTTTCTCCACCAGCCGAAAATGAAGGCGCCTGTAAGCACTAACAGGATAGGAGCTGCAATGTTCACCAACTGCCAGGTAAGTTTTTCGGTTTCAACTTTTTCTTTGTTGAGCAGGCGCACGGCTGCATCTTTACTGCGCAGCGCTACAATACCGGCATTACCCGTCATATACTCCAGTGTGTTTTGTAAAAATATTTTATTGGCAAAGCTACGGTCCTGTACCGCACTAAAACCCATGGGGAAGGCCTGCTGTCTGTTGTAGTTATTCAACACCACATCACCATCTGCCACCACTAATTGCATGCCCGGCTTTAGAGCGCTCGTTTGAAATGCTCCGTAATATTGTTGAAAATAAGCACGCATCTCAGCACCGGCTCTGTTGCCATACAAACTGGAAAAATTTCCTTCCAGCAAAACACCCACGGGTAAAAAGCTGCGGTTGTACAACTTGGGATTTTCAATGGTTTTTAATTCATCCAGACTTATGATAGCAGGTGTACTCACCGTTTTTGCATTTTCTGATGAGCTCAGTAAAATATGTTTGGTTATTCCTTCAGCTTTTACGGTATCAATGGTATTAACAAACAAACCCAGCACTCCTTCTGAATTTTTTGTTATGGGGTGATTGTCAGCACCCGTAAGCAACGGATAATAGTTAAACGGTACATCACTCAACTGTGGCTTACCACCCGCCACACCCACCACCAGCTTACTCAAATCACAATTGGGCGGAAGGTTCTGCAGCAGATCTCTGTTGATACGCACGCCATACTTAAACAGTAGATCGTCAATATTCAATCCACGGTCATATGCCAGTGTACGTTGTGTGTAAGCCAAACTGTCTTTCTCAGCATACAATGCATCTACAAACCATAACAGTTTACCGCCATTCATCACGTATTGATCCAGCTTCATTTTTACTGAATCACTGAATGGTACAGAAGGCTTAACAATAAGCACGGCTGCAAACTCTTTGGGTATTACAGGTGCTGTATTGGGGTTGATGGTATTAAACTGATAATTGGCTTCAATGGTTTGTACCAGGTCATAGGTTTCCGGTCCCATCGGTTGTCCGTTGCCGATACTGTAAGCAATCATCGGCTTTTGCGTGCGCTGAATTTTTGAAATGGCATCAGCAAACTTAAATTCCAATAGCGCTTCTGCATTACCAATGCTTTTAGCTTCATCCAGTTCCAGCCGGCCGGTAAGACTGCTGCGGCTGTATTCTGTTTTTCCACTCAATAAATCCACACACAACACTTTGCCATCTACCTTTACAAGAGCAGAGGGAAAAATCACACGCTGACTGCTTTCATTTTCTTTTTGCTGTACCTGCAAAGTGTATGGCAGTACGCCCAGTGTTTTTAAACTGTCACTCACCATCTGATCCATCATCTGCTGCTGCAGGCCGGGTTGTGATTGTAAAATACTGTCCACATTCAAACCCATACTCCGCTGCTCTGCAATAAAGGAAGCAAAGAGTTGCTGCTTTACTTCATCACTTATCAATGCATTGGCATCAGCATACCTGATGATGAGTTTGCTGCCGGCATAGGCTTTCATTTCCTGCAGTACATCATTGGTACTGTTCTGCAGCTTGCGAAACACCGCAGGAAATTCACCCGTTAATAAAATTTCAACCGTAACGGGTTCATCTATATTTTTTAATAGTGATCGTGTAGCGGCAGAGAGTGAATATTTCTGTTCGCCCGTCATATCCACCCGCACACGGGTTTGGTAAGCTGCCATATTGATGGCTACCAGCGCCAGCAGCATCATTACCCATCCGTATTTATGATCAATGATTCGTTTCATCCTCAGCTTTTGTATTGAATACGTTGTATGGTAATGAATAAAAAGAAAAAGGTAATGCTTATGAAATACACAACATCTCTTAAGTCAATCACACCACGGCTCAACGAACGGTAATGATAATTCATGCCCCATTGCTGCAAATAAAAATCAGCGCCGCTTTCAAACAGGGGCAAACTGCTGAGTGCATCAAAGCCATTGTACCATACAAAACAGAAAAATGCTGAAAGCAAAAAGGCCACTACGGAGTTGTTGGTAAAACTCCCCGTGCATAAACTGATGGCAGTAAATGCAGCGCTTAAAAACAATAAACCGATGTAAGAGCCCGCCAGTCCACCAGTATCCAATACGGTGCCTTCCTGTGCCAGACGGCTGATGCTTAGTACATACACAAGGGTAGGTACCAAGGCAATCACAACTACCAGCAGTGCAGCCGCATATTTGCCAGTTACAATCTGAGCTGCCGTAAGCGGTTTGGTTTGTAACAGCTCCATCGTGCCGCTGCGCCATTCATCGGGCAGCAAACGCATGGTTACGGCCGGTATAAGCAGCAGCAATACAAAAGGAGCAAGGGTAAAAAAATTATCCAGCGATGCATACCCGAAGTCCAGAAT
>CAYPBV010000167.1:0-7139 GCA_964409025.1 uncultured Chitinophagaceae bacterium
TATAAAGGTTGAACGGAAATCCTCTTTTGTATTCATGATTACTGGCAAAGATGATGCGTTTGTTATCAGGCATGTAGGCAGGTGCCCAATTAGCTTGTCCAAAAGTTGAAACCTGTCTGGCATTTGTTCCATCAGCATTGGCTACCCACACTTCCATATTGGTAGGCGCTACTAAACCTTCAGCTAATAAATCTTTGTATTCTTTTATCTCTGCATCTGTTTTAGGACGGCTGGCACGCCAGATGATTTTTTTACCATCAGGACTAAACCATCCACCGCCATCATAACCCAGCAGATTGGTTACTTTAATCTCTTTTCCCGTTTTCAAATCCATCACATACATATCAATGTCACCACCTTTTGTACTGGTATATAACATTTTCTTTCCATCAGGGCTAAGTGTTGCCTCAGCATCATAGCCTTTGCTGTTAGTTAATTGCTTTACAATTTTTCCATTGAGGTCGGCCATGAAAATATCATAACTGTCATACAGAGGCCAAATGTATTTGTTGCCATACTTTTTGCGGTCGGGTACAGGCGGACAGGTATCTGCCCCTAAGTGTGTACTTGCATAGATGATATGTTTGCCATCTTTCATAAATGCACCGCAGGTGGTGCGGCCTTTACCGGTACTTACCAGTTTAGGTACAAATTTTTCGCCCGGTTTTGTGGGGATTTTACCAATGTACATCTGGTCGCAGGGAATACCTTCTTTGGCATATGTTTTTTGAAAGATGAGCCACTTGCCATCATAGCTGAAATAAGCCTCAGCATTATCCCCGCCAAAGGTTAACTGCTGAATATTTTTGAAATGATGCTCTTCAGGATAATGAAGTGTATCATTTGATAATTGAGCAGCAGTGCCTGCCCGGAAATTGGTAAACAGTAGTACAATTGCTGTGCAGCAAAAAGCCGAAAGAAGCAATGAAAAACGCATCATGGATTAAAAAATTTTACAAATGTATCAGGATAATGACGGGCAAATGTCGGTAAATTGTAAAAAGTAGATGTTTATATTTCTTTTAGTTTTGCGCATGAATTGGATGAAACTCATTCTCATAGTTTTCTCATTAACCACATTTATTGCCTGTAACAATAGTAATCCTGAAACTATAGTGAAGGATAACCAGGTAAAAACAAATTCCTCAACTGATCAGTTGCTGAATGACAGTACCACCACAGATTCAGTAAAAGTGCAGCTCATTGAGCAGCTGGTGCAGGATAGCAGTTATGAGAAAGCATTGACTCAAATTAATAAGCTTTTGGTAAAAGACAGCACCAATCCCGGCTGGCTGTATATTAAAGCTGATGCTCTTGAAAAAATGGGCGATACTGCTTCTGCCATTTTAAATTACAATAAAGCAGTTAACAGCGCCGGTGATTTTATAGATGCTGAAATGCGGGCAGCAATCCTGTTTGCCGAAACAGGTAATGCCAATGCATTAAAGCTTTGCGACAGGCTGTTGTTAAATGCAGGTGCCGTCCGTTACCGATCTGATGTGCTTCGGGTAAAAGGAATCTATTATGCCAAAAGCGGAAACACTGCAAAAGCAATAGAGCAGTTTAATCAAATCATTAAAGAAGATTATACGTATTTAGATGCCTATATTGAAAAAGGATTGGTGTATTATGATTTGGGCAAGTATAATGATGCGTGGAAAGTGTTTGAAAAAAGCACAGAGGTGAGCAATAAATTTGCGGATGGTTATTTCTGGATGGCCAAAACAGAGGAAAAAATGAACAAGCCTGCTGAAGCTTCAGCAAATTATAAACGCTCATTGGCATTAGACCAAAGTTTGAGCGAGGCGAGAGAAGCGATAAAACGACTTGAAACAAAATAAAAAACTACAAATAAAACAACCATGCCCATCATTGCTCCTTCACTTTTATCTGCCAATTTTCTGAACCTTCAGGCTGATTGTACCATGCTCAACGAAAGCGTTGCCGATTGGTACCATTTAGATGTCATGGACGGCCGCTTTGTGCCCAACATCAGCTTTGGTCCCATGCTCATCGATTTTTTCAGAAAAGCTACAACTAAAGTGTGCGATGTGCATCTCATGATTGAAGAGCCGGAAAAATATGCCGAAGCATTTCAAAAAGCCGGAGCAGATATACTTACGGTGCATTATGAAGCATGCACGCATCTGCACCGCAATATTCAGCAAATAAAAAGCTTGGGTATGAAAGCAGGAGTGGCAGTAAATCCGCATACACCTGTTATGTTACTGAAAGATATTTTAGCTGATATTGATTTGGTTTGCCTCATGAGTGTAAACCCTGGTTTTGGTGGCCAGGCGTTTATACCTAATACGCTTAATAAAATCAAAGAGCTTCGCCGGATGATTGATGAAAGAGGCTTGCATGTAGATATTGAAATTGACGGAGGCGTAACGCTTGATAATGCAAAGAGTATTGTAGATGCAGGAGCTACAGTGCTGGTAGCTGGTAATACGGTGTTTAAAGCAAAGACTCCTTTAGAAACAATTCAATTGCTTAAAAATATTAGTTGAGCATCTGCGTTATAGCAGAAAGCCTTAGTTTTATAACCTAATGAAGGCAACCAAACTTATTTCACTGCTCACTGCGTTTCTGCTCATTGCATCCGCTTCATTTGCACAAAAAAAATCTGCTACAGTAAGTGGTCGTGTGCTGGATGAAAATGAAAATCCGCTGGCTAAAGTTTCAGTTATTATTCTTGGTAAAACAAATGGTGTTACTACCAATGATTCCGGTTTCTTTACCATTAAAGTTCCTGCTGATAAAGCTTTTGCCCTTGAATTCAGCTTCAACGGTTACAGAACGGAACAACGCAATTTCTTTTTGGTGGCTGATGAAAATGAACGCATCGTTATACGTTTAGAACCGGGTAAAGGAAAAGTATTGCAGGAGGTGATTGTAAAAGATGATCGCCTTCGTTCAGAAACAGGAGCAGTACGTATCAATCCCAAAAATGCATTGGTACTTCCTTCAACTGTAGGGGGTATAGAAGGATTGATAAAGGTATTTGTAAACAGCAATAACGAATTGTCATCGCAATACTCTGTGCGTGGCGGTAACTATGATGAGAACTTAATTTATGTAAACGACTTTGAAGTGTTTCGTCCTTATCTCGTAAGGCAAGGGCAACAGGAAGGATTGAGTTTTATCAATGCAGAGATGGTACGGAATGTAACATTTTACAATGGTGGTTTTCAAAGCCGCTTTGGTGATAAGATGAGCTCCGTGCTGGATATTCAATACAAGCGTCCCAAAGGGTTTGGCGGTTCTGCATATGTTTCTTTGCTGGAGCAGGGTGTTCATCTGGAAGGTTCGTCCAAAGATGATAAAGTAAGTTACATTGTTGGTGGAAGTAACAGAAATTTATTAAGCAGCCAGCAGGTGCAGGGCAATTATGTGCCCAGCAGCAATGATGCGCAGGCATACATCACATGGCAACCCAAAACAAAATGGTTGTTTGAAGCCATGGGCAATTTGTCAAAAACACAATTTCAATTGCAACCGGAGTTCAGTCAGCAAACTTCTTCTGTGTTTTCGCCGTTCTTTACAGCCAATCTTGGATTAGATGTATTTTTTTCAGGAGGTGAAGTGGATGCGTATAAAACAAATATGGTGGGTATTGCTACCACGTATCAACCCACAAAAGCATTAAAGCTGAAGTGCATGCTCAGCTATTTCAACAACAATGAGCAGGAAAGCTTTGATATACAAGGTGCCTATTTGTTTGGTGAGCGTGACTTTGATCGCAGCCGTGCCAGCTTTGGTTTAATCACAAATCCTTTAGGTGCCGGTGTGTTTCAGAATTTTGCACGAAACAATTTGAATATTGAACTGGCAAGTGCCACGCATAAAGGAAGTCTGGAAAAGGGGAAACATTTTTATCAATGGGGTCATACGATTGAAAGGCAAACGATTAATGATCGTTTAAACGAATGGGAATTACAGGACAGTGCAGGGTACACATTGCCTTTTAATCCCAATCAATTGCAACTGTCAAGAGTATTAAAATCAACTGCATCACTCGATTTTGTGCGGTTACATGGATATGTGCAGGATAATATTGTGCTCAATGATTCATTAAATATGACCCTGCAGGTAGGTGTGCGGTATAATTATAATACGCTCAATAATGAATTGCTTCTGCAGCCACGTGTACAGTTTGCACTAAAGCCGAAATGGAAAAGAGATATTGTATTTCGTGCTGCTGCCGGCACTTACCATCAACCGCCTTTTTACAGAGAACTGCGGGATTATAACGGTAATGTAAACACGCAAACAAAAGCACAAAAGAGTCTGCAGATTGTATCAGGCATTGATTACAATTTTAAAGGGTGGGGCAGCCGTCCGTTTAAATTACAGGTAGAAGCATATTATAAACAGTTGTGGGATGTAGTGCCTTATGATGTTGACAATGTACGAATCCGTTACCTGGGTGGTAATATTGCAAAAGCATATGCTGCAGGTATAGAAGCACGATTGTTTGGTGAAATTGTAAAAGATGCTGAAAGCTGGTTGAGTGTAGGGCTTATGCGTACAAGAGAAAACCTTGAAAATGATCAGTGGTTTAATTATAAGCTGGATTCATTGGGCACTCCTGTTGACAGTTCTCTGGTGCAGGGCGGCTGGTTAAGAAGGCCAACTGACAGGTTCGTAACCATTGGATTATTTTATCAGGATTACCTGGCTACCAATAAGAATTTTAAATTCTCTATGAATTTATTGTACGGATCTAATCTTCCCTACAATATTCCAAATAGCGTCAAGTATAGAAACGCCTTGGTTATTGATCCGTATATACGTGTTGATTTTGGTTTCAGTGCATTGCTGCTGGATGCTGAACGGGCCAAACGAAGAAGTCATAATCCATTTCGTAATTTTCAAAATATATGGGCAAGCCTGGAAGTGTTTAATGTAATTGACAGACCCAATACGATTTCTTATTTGCTCATTAAAGATTTTTCCAATACCATCTTTACAGTACCCAATCGCTTAACACCAAGGCTGGTAAATTTTAAAATAGTAGCAAGGTGGTAAGCTTGTTGTTTAGTTTCTTTTCTGTTTCTTATCCGGAGTTATAATCAATTTCCTTTTTGTTGAGTCGGGAATTACAAAAGGTCTGTAATTTCTGTTGGGGTACATGGGGTTGGGTATTACTCGCTTCTTAGTACCTTTAAAACCATTCGGTATTTGCTTAACAAGATTACTGTCTGCTGCTACTACAGGCATATTATCCTGTGGCAGTGCATACACCGTTCCGTACGGAGTTTTGCCAATAACACGTTCCTGCAATAACAAAGGTTGAGCGGGGTAAACCGAACTGTCGTTTAATACAGGCTTTTTAATTTGAGCGTGGGTGAAGTGGGCGCAGCACAATAGAGCAGCCAGTGTTGTAAGGATTTTCATGTTTCATGTTTTGCAAGTTAAAAGTAAATAAGTTTTTAAGAAAACAGTTTTGCTGAATTGTTAATGCTGTGCTTACTTTGTACTTCACCAAATAAAATATAGCTAATATGTATACCGGACTTGTTCACTTACACAGCGCCCTTCGTTGGGTTATCTTAATTCTGCTTGTTATTTGTTTGATACAGGC
This sequence comes from uncultured Chitinophagaceae bacterium, assembly GCA_964409025.1. GTDB lineage: Bacteria > Bacteroidota > Bacteroidia > Chitinophagales > Chitinophagaceae > Lacibacter. The sequence goes on from CAYPBV010000167.1 coordinate 5,591, forward strand.
GTTTACAAAAAATGAAAAGATTGCAAAGACCAGTTTATGGTTGCTCATTTCTTCACACATCATGCTGCTGCTGGGATTGTTTCAATATTTTAACAGTGAAGCAGTAGGTTTTCATATGATTGAGCGCCTGGGTGGTTTTGGAAATGTAATGAAAGACAGTTTTGCCCGCTTCTGGGTGGTAGAACATATTTCGGTTATGATACTTGCCATCATCCTCATTACGATGGCAAGAGGCCGGGCTAAAAAATTAAAGTTTGGTCCTGCTCAATGGATGTACCTTATTGCATTAATGCTCATTCTTGCAGCTGTTCCCTGGCCTTTCCGTGATGGTATTGCAAGACCATGGTTCCCGGGAATGTAAAATGAATACTTAATTGTGAATGGCTGCATTGTACAATGCAGCCATTTTTTTATGCAATGGACTTCAATGCATCGCAATACAATTTCATTTCTTCCAACGTGCCCATACTCACCCGGCTCCATTTGCCGTTCCAGAAATCACGGTATTGCACAAAAATATTTTTGCTCTGCATTTCTTTGGTATAGCGGTCGCCTATATTGTTAATGTTGAATAAAATAAAACTGGCTGCACTGGGTATGTATTCTAAGTTCATTTGTTTGAATAATGTGTAACACATTTCTCTTGCTGCTTTGTTCTTTGCTCGAATATCAGATACAAATGCTTCATCTTTTAAAGCAGCTAAAGCACCCATTGCTGTTACTGCACTCACATTCACTCCCGGCCATGCTTGCAGATTACCAAGTTTTATAATGGTATCAGCATGGGCTATGGCATAGCCTATCCGTGCTCCCGCAAGTCCATATATTTTTGAAAAGGTTTTTGCTATTACAATGTTTGGATTGCTGATAGCCATATCAGCAAGTGATGGAAGTTGTTCAAATTCTGTATAAGCTTCATCAACCAGTACCATTGTTTTTTTACTGCACTCCGTTACAAAATTGCGCAGCAGTTTGTCTTCAATGATGGTTCCGGTGGGATTGTTGGGATTACAAACATAGACCATACCTGTTTCCGAATCAATGGCTTTGAGTAATGCATCAAGATTTATGGATTTGTCTGCAGCATTTACATCAATTTTTTTCAAGTTGCAACCCATCAACTCAGCCATTTTAAACCAACTGCCGAAAGTAGGGAAGGGTGTTACCATGTTTTTTTTACCCCTGCTTGCCAGTAATACGGTTTGACCTAACAGTTCAGATGAACCGGCGCCAAAGAGTAGATGTTCAGGGCCTATGTTCCAGTGTGCTGCCAATTCTTTTTTAAGAAGGGGCATAATATCATCCGGATAACGATTGGAAAGTTGGGCTGCCTCCATCATTGCTTTTAATGTTTTGGCTGATGGGCCGTATGCATTTTCATTACTGTTGAGCAAAATCATTCCTTCCGGAAATTGTCTTTTGCTTCCGGCAATTAAATCTGCTGATAAACTGATACCGGCTGTTAATGCAGCGGTAAGTTTTAACCAGTCACGACGGGAAGTAGGATGTGCCATAAATAAAAATTGATGCAGAAAAGCTACATCAATTT
>CAYPBV010000168.1:0-7008 GCA_964409025.1 uncultured Chitinophagaceae bacterium
CCTGTGTGCTGAGCCAGTAGCGCTCTTTAAGCAGTTTGGAAACATGTCTTGCCATAATGGGCACCTGTGCATTGCCGGGATCCACATCCATCAATGTATTTAATGCAATCGCTTCATCACGCACATCGCTGTAAAAACTTCCTCCTGTTTGCGGTACACTCACTTCGCCTGCAAATGAACCGGGCAGCATGGCAGAAAAGGATTTTTTATCGCCCATCAATGCATAAGCGGCGCTCAATAAATATTTACTATCCAGTGCCAGCATCGCAGTATTGGCTTTGTAATAATTCATCACGCTTATTTGTGCCCGGTTACCCAAAGCCAGCACATACAAACTATAAGCTACTTCTTTGGGTGCAATTTTCTTTTTCTCCGTGCGGTTGTAATAGTAGTCAATGGTTTCTTTTGTTTTTAACCGGTTGATGAGATAACCCATGATGGTTTCAAGCAAACTGTTGTCTACATCATAACCTGCTTTGCGTGCTTCCAGTAAAAAATGTGCAGCATAAGCAGTAGCCCACCAGTTGGCCGTGCCTTCATCATCCCATAAGGTAACGGCACCATTGTACAACTGACGCATTTTTATTTTGCGTATCGCTTCATTGATATTGGCAACAGATGTAGCCGCTGAAGATTTATTTTTCTTCATCGCATCAGCCAGGTCGCCAAAGTACAATTGCGGAAATGCCGCAGAGATGGTTTGCTCTGTACAACCATAAGGATACTGTATTAAATAATTCAACTGATCACCCAGCTCCAGTGCGGGTGATTTACTTACTACCAATTGATAATCGGCACTGCCCGGCATAAACCGGTTGGCAGCAATAGCGATGGTTTGTGATGCACCTGCGTTGATACTTCCGCTGCCGCTTTCTTTTTGCAATGTAGATGGCGGACGAACTGTAACCTGTGTTTCATCATAAAAACTTTCGCCCAGTGCGTTTACTTCAATACGAATACTACCACTGTCAATACGCTGCTGTGCCACTACCTGAAACACCGCTTTGTTTTCAGCATTGGCCGCCAGTGCTGTTTGCTGACTGGCTGCTCCCACTACCTGCAAAGGACCTGTAACTTTAATATTCACTTTTGCATTGGCTGCATTCTTAGTGGTGTTGGATAATGTAACGGGAACGGTTACTGTATCTCCCGGACTTAAAAAGCGTGGAAGCCCTGCACTGATCACAACAGGATCAGCCACCGTCATATTGGTTTCGCCTGCGCCAAACTGTTCGTTCTTGTATGCCGCCGCCATCAATCGTATTTCACCGCTGAACTGTGGCACATCAAATTCAAAACTTGCTTCACCGCTGCCGTTTGCTTTTTGCACACCGCTCCAGTAGCTTACAATTTTTATTCTTTTGTTGGGCATGGGGTTGTTGCGCTTTTCCATATCAGCACCATCACCACCGGTACTGCTAAGGCGTGCACGCAGCTCAGGAAACAACAACGGATACAAATCAAATCCATCCACACCCAGTGCTTTCTTCTGATAAAAATAACTGTAAGGGTCAGGCGATTTCATATTGCTTACCTGCAGCACACCGTTATCAACTGCAGCCAGTGTAACATAACTGCCGGGTGCCGCTTTTACTTTTACTTTTTGATGGGTGCGGCTCCTTGTTGTTTTATTGCTGGTAATCTGTACATCAATCTTTCTGCTTTGTTCATCTACTTTGATAGATTGAAAACCATGCGCCACTGTAAGCGGAATATCACTTACACTGTGCGGCTTCATTAATGTGGCTGAAACATATACATTGGGCAAATGCTCCGCACTCAATGGAAAATCAAGAGAAGCAGAACGGTTTTCTACATTCACGTATTGAAAAGACACCACTTTATCTGTTTCCATCGTTACCAGCATTCTTCCGCTGAAGGGTGTTTTAAAAAGCAGCTTTGCTTTTTCACCGGTGAGGTATTCTTTTTTGTCAGTGGAAATATCAATTTCACCTTCTGTGTTTACTTCAAATGAACTATTATCACCCCAGCCCCGGTTACCATAGCTATAGAATCTGCTGCTCACATAACTTTCTGAGTTGGGTGCATATACCCGTATCTCATAATCGCCGGCTGCACGGGGCACAAACACATAATTGGTATTTTCTCCGCTCACATTTACCACTTCATCTTTCAACAGCTTCTCTTCTTTTTGTGATTCATAACGGAAATAATCACCACTCTTACTCAGCACAGTTCTGTACTCATGTTTGATTACCTGCACTTTCGCCGGAGCTGAAACTACTTTTTCATCTTTACTCAATGCAATCAATGGAAAGCGGATGCTCTGGTTGAGCGGATGATAATAATAACCATCACCACCAAGGCCATAAAAAATAGTTTGGGTAAATACATCCGCATTGGTGACACGGCTTACAGGTCTGCCTGTTTCATCAAACACCGTTGTATAAATATTTACAGCAAGCAGACCTTTGTTTTTGTAAATAGCAGGCACGCCCACACCTTCACTTGCATTCCCGTTGGTATCTGTTGTACCTTCATTTACAATTTTATCAAAGAAGGTGGTTTGATTGGCAAGAGAAAAATTATACTTCTCATACTTTGCCGGTGAAAAATAGTTTTGTCGAAACTGAATTTCTGTTTCATACTTTCTATTAGCCGCAGGCGGACCAAAGAAATTAACTGCATTAATCCGGAGCGAAGCACTATCGCCCACACTCAATACTTTCTTTGTTAGCTCAGCACTTACTTTAATTCTATCCGGCACAAATTCTTCCACACTAAATGATTTACTTCCAAGAAACACATCATTACCGGAATACAACTCCAGCTGGTAGCTGCCCGTTACTGCAGCCATGGGTAAGTCAATGCTTACTTCTGCCGAACCCTGCTCATTCAGCATTTTGCGAAAGCTCTTCATTTCTTTTCCATTGGGCATAATGAACTTCATCTTTACGGGAAGTTCGCCCGGCGTTTTCCAGTCGTTGGTTCGGAGTACGATGTTGGCATTTATTTTTTCACCGGGTCGGTAAATATCACGTTCGGCATACATAAACGCATCCATGTTGGATGGATTCCAGCTCTTGCCTCCCACATCAAAACGACTGGTGTTCACTCTCGTGTTATGAAACGGCAGATAGTTAAAGTCATCGGCCGTTTTTGCAATCACCATTGCCGGTTTAAACCCGCTGAACTCTTTTCTTGCATAGGTAATCTCAGCCACACCATCAGTATTGGTACTGCCTGTACCCAGCAGTTGATTATTGGCACCATACACTGTAATGTTTACACCGTTTAATGAAGCGGCCGTTTTAATAGAGTTGGCAAACACCAGCATTTTTTCTTTGCCTTCTTTAGCAATCAAACCAATATCGCTTAATGAAATAAAACGGCTGTCGTTTAACCAGTAATCTTCCGTTGACTGAATACGTAAATGATAAATGCCGTTAAAATCTTTCACACGGTCGGCAATATTAAAATTGAACAGACGGCTGCCACCCAGCTTGGGTAAGGAACGAGTATCAATTTCTTTTTCATAAATCACATCGCCCAGAGTGGCGTCACCGCTTTCACGGTCGTAGTAATCATCTTCTTCAAAACCACCGGATTGAGGATAGTAGCCGTACCGATGCGCTGCCAGCAAATTGTTTTCATAAATTTTGGAAACAATTACTTTTATTCTGGGCATATTGGTGATGCGTACTTCAATATTTTTATTACCCTGTGCCGAAAGATAAACGGCTTTACTATTACCAAAAGCAATACCCGGCTCTAACTGGCCAAAGGCCACATTTGTTTTATAATCTTCTTTGAGCGTACCCCCCAGTTTACCACGCAATCCTTTTGTTAATAGTAAATCATAGGTTTTGCTCACATCAAATGCATCGCCCGTAATAATAAAACCATCCTCCACCACTTCTACACCATATTTTACATTGGGCGTGAGTTTAATAAAGTTGCTGAGGCTGCTTTCTACTACCTGCTGAGAGGTGAGCACTTTTACTGTCGCACTCAAACCATCATGGCGTGATTCTACATTTGTAATGGTAAGTGTGTACGGCGATGGAATGGTAAACTGTTCATCAATTGTTTCTTTGGTAGGATTTTTTCCACCATCGGGCACCAGTCCCTGCTCCAGCGAAACCGTGGTGTTGTAATCTTTATCCTCTGCTTTTACATTTAAAATACTCAGCGAAACTTTTTTATCATTGTTCAGGGTTTGTATACTGTACTCTTTCTTTTCACCATCTACCTGTACATTGAGTTTGTCTTTAAGCACAGCGGGAGTTACGGCATAATTGAAATACAAATCCACCTGCGGCACAGCTTTATTGGTAGCATCATCCAGCACCCAGGTGATGTTTGAGTTTTCCAGTTGCAAATCGGGTGTATGAAATTCAATCTTGTTGCCATCTTCTATTTGTCCGAACTTACTGAAGGCAAGCACTTCTTTACTGATACTTGCTTTGTAAGTGGTGGCAGGGGCCAATGGTTCAGAAGGTGAAAAAATCAATTCATCACCATGCTCCCAGCGAAAACGCCCACGAATGTTGGGTTCAAACTCCACATAGGCAACAGAGTCCCAGCGGTTGAGCAGCGAATCCGGCACCAGTTGTTTTGAAAAACGAAAACTGAAATTCTGTAATGGCTGCACTTCGCCACGGGCATTGGTATCAGCAAGATTTACGGCATTACGGTTACAGGATACAACTAGAAGCACTGTTGCTGTAAGCACCAGCAGGTGTAGATGGCTACGCATAAAGTAAAATGTTGATTGTTGTTTGAAGGAAGGGAAATTTGAGCATGAAATTACAATTACAATTTCCGAAAATGCAAGAGTAATTTATTAAAGAATTGATAAATGAAGGGAGAAAGTTATCAAGTGTGGGGCTATCAGCCTCTATCTCCTTCTCTTTCTCCTAAGGAGAAAGAGCGGTGCTTTATCACCTTGCCAATCTATTTAACTACCACATCTTCATTTAGTTTTTATTCAACACATATCAAACACTCCTTATTTATTTATACTCATTGAATAGCGAGGAATGTGTCCGGCAAGTCTCCCACGGGGGGATTTAGGGGGCCTGGACTTTGCATTTCATACCCAATCTTTAAGTATTTACTTCCGCTTAAGTTTTTAAATATTTCGTAAACTGCACCATCGCTCCGTTCATGAAAAAATTTCTTGCAGCATATTTGAACAAACGTTTCTTCAAACGCACAGGCATTACCGTCTTGTGTCTTGTTGCCTTTTTCTTTTTACTGCACCTTTTATTTCCGCTGCCAGATGAACCGGAATATTCCACCATCATTACAGATGCTAAAGGTGAAGTAATTCATGCGTTTCTCACCAAAGACGAACAGTGGCGCATGAAAACAGAACTCACCGACATCTCTCCCCTGATGCGTAAAACCATTGTGCAGAAAGAAGACAAATATTTCTATTATCATGTTGGTGTAAATCCTGTAGCTGTTGCAAGAGCAGCATTGTACAATATTTTTACCGGCCGCAGAACCTCCGGCGCCAGCACCATTACCATGCAGGTGGCACGGGCACTGGAACCCAAACGAAGAACCTTCTTGAATAAGTGTATTGAACTCTTTCGTGCGCTGCAACTGGAACTAACATACAGCAAAGCAGAAATCCTGCAACTCTATCTCAACCTTGTACCCTATGGCGGCAATATACAGGGTGTAAAATCTGCATCCATTTTATACTTTGGAAAAAATCCTGATCATTTATCCCTTGCTGAAATCACTGCACTGTCCATCATTCCCAACCGTCCATCTACACTGGTGATGGGGCGCAACAATGATGAAATCATTAAACAACGTAACAAATGGCTTTTGAGATTTGCCAAAGAAAATATATTTACTGCCAAAGAAATTGAAGATGCTTTAGCCGAACCTTTACTTGCAAAACGCAGCGAAACACCAAGGCTGGCACCTCATCTTTCGTACAAGCTCAAACAAAGCGGAGGCGCTATCATCAAAACAAATCTGCAACTCAATACACAATTGAAAGTTGAAAAACTGGTAGCAGATTATGTACGTACCCTTCGTCTGAGCGGTATCCGTAATGCAGCCGTGATGATTATTGATAATGAAAGCCACAACGTTATTTCTTATGTGGGCAGCGGCAATTTTAAAGATACGCTTGATGGCGGACAGGTAAATGGTGCAGCAGCAGTACGTCAGCCGGGCAGCACCTTAAAGCCGATGGTGTATGCCTTGTGTTTTGATGAAGGATTGCTCACACCCAAAAAAATGATGAACGATGTACCGGTGAATTATGCCGGCTATGCACCAGAGAATTATGATAAAAATTTCAACGGGCCTGTTACCATTGAATATGCACTGGAGAACTCGCTTAATATTCCGGCGGTGAAAGCTTTGAACATGCTGGGTAAGGAAAAAATGATTCAGCAGTTGGGTGCTATGGGTTTTCAGCAAATTGTATCAAAGCAAAAAGGTCTTGGACTGAGTATGATTCTCGGCGGATGCGGTACCACACTGGAACAACTCACGGCGATGTACAGTTGTTTTGCCAATGAAGGTGTGTACTACCGTCATTCATTTATACAAACTGATAATAAAAAGCAAGGCAAACGTATAATGAGTGCAGAAGCGGCTTATATGGTTACAGATATTCTCAGCCGCATCAACCGTCCGGATTTTCCCTTGCATTGGGAGGCTACAGCACACTTGCCAAAAATTGCATGGAAAACAGGAACTTCCTATGGTAGAAGAGATGCATGGAGCATTGGTTACAACAAAAAATATACGGTGGGTGTGTGGGTTGGTAATTTTTCAGGTGAAGGCAATGCACAACTGAGTGGCGCACATACAGCTACACCTCTACTCTTCCGCATTATTAATACGCTGGATTATGATGCCGATCGTTCATGGTTTACACCGCCTGCATCAATGGAACAACGGCAGGTGTGCAGTGAAACCGGATTGCCACCCGCCGCACATTGCAGTAAGTTTGTACTTGATTATTTTATACCCGGTATTTCAGGCACACAGCCCTGCAACAATGCACAGGAA
>CAYPBV010000169.1:0-6863 GCA_964409025.1 uncultured Chitinophagaceae bacterium
ATGGAATACCAAAGCAATTTTGTGCGGTCATTGTAAGACTGAATTAACAATCCGGGAATATATGTTTTCAAATAATGAATGCCCAAATTGCAAAGCAGCATTCAATCCCAATTGCAGCAGGCATTATCATTTGTATTTTGAGGTGTAAAATAGTTTACCACTAAGACACAAAGAAGGCACAAAGAATACAACTGGAATTACAACAGAAGTCAAAAGAAACGGAAGTTTTTTTAAGGTTATCTTAAGTGCCTCAGGTATTTTACTAAATCAAAATTATTTTACTGCGTTTTCTTCTAATCCCTTTTACCTTTACCGCCTCATGAGTTTATTTATAACATCTTCCACCATCATCATTACCTGTCACAAACGAATCGTACCCTATCTGCAAAAAGAAGTGGAGGAACTCGGCTTTACAATTGATGAAGTATTTATTACAGGTGTAAAACTCACCGGTACGATGAATGATTGCATTAAACTCAATCTGAATCTGCGTTGCGCCAGCCAGGTATTGTACAGTTTGGAACAATTCACAGCCAATCACCCTGATGCTATTTACAATCATCTTAAACATATTGCATGGGAAAATATCTTACCTAACCCGGGTTATTTATCTGTTACAAGTAATGTAAATAACCCAACTATCAACAACAGTATGTTTGCCAACCTCAGAGTAAAAGATGCAATAGTTGATCGCTTGCGTGATAAAAGAGGTACACGACCTTCAACGGGCGCAGAACTTACAGGAACTGTAATTCACCTGTTCTGGAAAAATGAAGATGCTGAAATTTTTATTGATACCAGCGGTGATTCACTGGCACGACATGGCTACAGAAAAATTCCGGGACTTGCACCGATGCTGGAAGGCTTGGCAGCCGCTACTATCTTTGCAACAAAGTGGGACAGACAATCACCTTTTATCAATCCCATGTGTGGTTCCGGTACATTGGCGATTGAAGCGGCGTTGATAGCAACCAACAGAAGACCGGGTTTGTTTCGTACCAATTATGCGTTTATGCATGTGCAGGGTTATGATGAAACAGTTTATTTAAAAGAAGATGCGTTACTGGAAGATCAGATTCAGGAAGTGCCCGGATTACACATCATTGCTACTGATTATAATTCCAAAGCGATTGACAATGCAAGAAAAAATGCTGTTGCTGCCGGTGTAAGTAAGTTGATTGATTTTGCAGTTTGTGATTTTGCACAAACAACTGTACCGCAAAACGCAAAAGGTGTGATGATTATCAATCCGGAATATGGTGAACGTTTAGGCGACATCAAAGAACTGGAAGCTACTTACAGCCGCATCGGTGATTTTATGAAGCAGAAATGCGGCGGATATTTTGGTTACATATTTACAGGTAATATGGAACTGGCCAAAAAAATTGGTTTAAAGGCCAACAGAAGAATTGAGTTTTACAACAGTACCATTGATTGCCGTTTACTGGAATATGAATTGTACAGCGGCAGCAGAAGAGATATAAAATAAATATTTGTAAACAGAAGTAAGCGTCATTAACTAAGCAGAATCAATTAGCCGAATTCATTAATTACGCAAACATCATGATAATAGCAGTAAGAACACTGTATAACTAACGATGAAACCGGTTGCACAAAACACCGTCAAAATGGGTAATTCCGCTGTTTTTCTGTAAGCATAAAAGAAGGAACTTGCACACACCCAACGTTCTCATAGGCAAAACCACAACTGACCAAATCCAACGCTTATGAAACTGAAACTTTACACGTTTCTTATTTTATTGTTTTTATCCGTTGCTTCAAAAGCACAGCCATGTGATTCACTCACCGCATCGGCAATAAGCTTTGAATCAAGATGTGCTTCTACGGGAAAGATTATTATTACAGCTGTTAATGGATCCGGTAATTATAATTATTCTGTTAACGGTCCTGTTTCCACTCCATATACATCAAGTAATGAAATTACCGGATTGCCTGCTGGTGCTTATACCATAAGTGTAAAAGATATTATTAAAAATTGTGTGTATACTATTCCCCAGCCGGTAGTTGTAGATGGTGATTATCAGGATCCCCGTTTTGAATTGATAAAAACAAATGTTACCTGTATTAATGGAACTGATGGTACCATTACAATTGAAAATGTACAGTTTGGCCGTGCTCCATTTTCATATTCAATTGTTGCACCTTCTACAAGTGCTGTGGGGCTTACCAGCAGTAATGGTGTGTTTACAGGTCTTGCTACCGGAAATTATTTTATTCAGCAAACAGATTCATGCGGCGGTATTCAAACCCGTAATATTTCTATTTTAAACTACAACTGGTCTATTACGCCCTATACAGTTACGAGAACGGATTGTGACAGTGCTGATGTATTTATTGGATTACGGGATGTATTTGGAAAAGTAAATACGCTTGATTCTGTATTTAACGGGTTTACATACGGAATTATAACAACGGATGGCGATACAATTCTTTCCAACTCTTATAACATGCGAATCAAACTCGGTGATTTGAGAAGACTTCAATTATTTGCAGTTGATAAATGTGGGAACAGAAAAACGGTTACATGGACTGAAAACAAAATACCAAGAGTGGCCAATGCTGTTACCATTACAAATCCCACCTGCTTTGATTTTTCAGCTATCGTTACCGGACAACAACATCTTACTAATCCTGAATATTGCCTGTATGACAGCAGCGGTAACAGTATAAGCTGTAACTCAACCGGAAGTTTCCCCAATCTGGCGTGGGGTAGTTATTGTATAAAAATTACAGATGTATGCTACGATACGGTCATTACAAGATGTTTTAATGCTGTAAAACCTGTGCCATCAGTGGCTGCAAGTGTAACAGTTTCTTATGGCGATGATTGTAATATTGTGACTGTATCTATTGCAGGACAAACAAATTTATTCAATCCTGTTTTTTGTTTGTACGACAGCAGCGATGTGTTGATCAGTTGTAATGCAACAGGTATTTTTGGTAATGTACCCATTGGCAAATATTGCATGAAAATTACTGGCTCTATTTGTAATGATACTACACTCATCCGTTGTTTTGAGGTAATGCCTTTACCTGTGGGTGCCGGTACGGGTACTTCTTTTTCAAATTATGACTGTACAAGTTTTACCGGAACAATTACAGGCACTACCGGGTTGGGCAATGCCACTTACTGTTTATTCGACAGCATCGGGCAATTAATTCGATGCAATCAAACCGGTGTGTTTGACAGTTTAGCCTATGGTTCGTACTGTATTAGCGTGCAGGTATCTACTGCCGCAGGCGGATGTGCCGATACGGTTTTTACACGATGCTTCAATGTTACAAAACCTGTGCCCCAACTTGGTCCATTACGAATTACAAAAAACTGCCGCAGCTTTACTGTGCAGTTGCAATCTTTTACCAATCTCTTAAATCCTGAATTTTGTTTATACAATAACGGTGTGTTAATTGACTGTAACAACACAGGCTTATTTGAAAATTTAATTTATGGTGATTACTGCATAAGCGCCAGAGACAGCTGTTCAAAAGATACAATCGAGCGTTGTTTTAATGCAATACCGGATACTTTGGGCATTACAGCATCAGCAAATCCTGCTTGTATTCTTAATCAAACTACAGTAAGATTGAACATACAAAATGGAATTGCACCATTCACCGTAATGTTGTACAGTGATTCGGGAATGATACGCAGTATTAATCAAACTACAAATCGTTCTATTGTATTTGATTCACTACCTTCATTACCCGCAGGTACTGCTTACACTATTGTAGTAACAGACAGTTGTGGCAATCGTGTAGAGATTACTGCATCACCGCTTATTTCAGTGTTGACCCGAAGCCGGAGAATATTACCCAATTGCCCCGGTGGTACATTTCCAAACGGTTCTTCAGATATCGAGCTTACGCAGGAATCAAATCTGGGTAAACTTATTCCACGCATTATCAGAAAAAATGGTGTAAATGTTAATATCAACTTCACCATATCAAATACAGGACAAACGGTGTTTACGTTCAAAAACCTGGAACCCGGTACCTACATTATTCGCAACAGGATAAGTAATACCTGTAATACAACAGTATTTGATACAGTTACCATTTTACCTTATGCTTACCCGGCGCTTCAAAATGCTTCTTTATATCGTTGTGATGATAACAGCTTTAATATTATTGCAGCTACTTCGGGCGGCATCACTCCTTTTCAGTATGAAATTACAGGAAGCATTCCTGCCTCTCCATCGATTGTATCTGCAGTTCCGCAAACAAGTCCATCGTTTACAATCAATAACGGTACTGCTTACTCACTGGTAAGACTAAGGGCGTTGGATGTATGCGGTAATGCTTCGATCAACGATATCAGTACGGTACCATTGGTAAATATTGTGGTGAGTGTTGATGGCGGTTGTTATAATGAGGATGCAACACTCAGGGTTGATTCACTGGCAGGTGCAACGTACAGATGGTACCGCAGAGTATTACCAAACGACAGCATTCTTGTGGGAACAACACCATCCTACTATCTACCGGTAATTACAACTGCCGATACCGGTTTATATTATTGCCGAGTGGTATTAAACAATGGATGTATCAGACGTGTGGCTAATTATTACATCGATGGTTTATGCGGTGGGTTATTAAACAATAACAAACTTGTACTAACTGCGGTAAAAAAAGAAAAACAGGTACAGCTTAACTGGGAGGTTTTTAATACCACAGGTCTCAAGTCATTTACAGTTGAAGTGAAGCGGCCCGGTTCTGATAATTTTGTAATAAGTAATGGCGTAAATGCTCACGGCTCTGTTTCAGTTTATCAGTTATATGATCTGTATCCGTCGTATGGTATCAATCAATATCGAATAAAAGCCGTGCATGAATCAGGGCAAATTATTTACAGTAATATCATTCCCATTCTGATTAAAGAAACAAACACGGCATTATTACAGCTATATCCCAACCCTGCAAAAAACAGCATCACCATTTTACTGAACAATAAAAAAGAAGGATGGTATCAGATCAAATTATTTGATATGCATTTAAAACAGGTATATGAAATGAGCACCCAGGCGTCAGGACAAATAAAATTACAGCGACCGAATCACATACAGCCGGGAGTTTATTTCTTTCATCTCGCTGATATTAAAGCGAATGAAACACATGTGCTGAAAGTAATTTTTCAATAACAATAAGGGCGAAAGAAATTTTTCTTTCGCCCCGGTTTGTAAGCTCTGTACTTGCATGATTGCTATTTATTTAAAAATATCCCATGCTAATCGTACAATTAACAGTAACATCACCAATAAAAATACATACCGGATAAAAGCGCTTCCTTTTACAATAGCTGCTTTGCTGCCTATATAACTGCCCAGCATATTGCTCAGCATCATGGGTATGGCAATTTTAAATATAACAGCTTTATTTAATAAAAAACCAATCAGTGAAGCAGCATCAGCAATGGCATTGATGATTTTGGCTGATGATGATGCATGCAAAAAACTCATGCCGGCAATGCTTACTAAACTGAATACGAGTAAGCTGCCTGTACCCGGCCCGATGAAACCATTGTAAAAGCCCAAAGCGGCACCAATCAATCCGCATACAATTAATAATTGCCTGCCTTTGTATTTTGGTAAATGAGCTGTACCAAAATCTTTTTTGATGAATGTATAAATAGCCAATACTGCAATTACAAATAATAAAATCGGTTTAAACACATCGGGTTTTATCATACTCATGGCAAATGTGCCGGCAAATGCTGTAACAGCCGATGCCACACCGGCTACCAGCACAACTGCTGTATCTACACCCACACTTCTGATATAATGAAAGGCGGCTACACTTGTACCGGCCAATGAAGCAAAGCGGTTGGTAGCAATTACCTGTACATGTGTGTATTGCGGAAATAATATCAACAGTAATGGCACCTGTACCAGGCCGCCACCTCCTACTACGGCATCAATAAAACCGGCAAAGAGAGCGCCGAGGCAAACGAATATCAAAATCCAGGTTTCTGTCATGCTGCAATGTAAGCAATGAAATTACATTGATGAAAATTCGCTTATCTTCCATTCGTAAATAAAAACAAATGAAAATTTATTGTATCGCTTTTTTTGTGCTTTTACATACAGGTGTACAGGCTCAGCAAAAGGAAACGGCCTTACCCATTCCTGATTCAATTAAAGTAACAGGTATTTTAAAAGAAGTGGCGTTTAAACGCATTCATCCCCGAAAAGAAAATAAACTCGGCATCAAAGCAGATGATGTGTATTTGTACATCGAAGCAGAAAAAAAAGAGCGTGAAGTAGCCATGGAGTTTCCTCAAACATTTTCAGTGGTGGCAAAGGGAGCAGATGTAGAAGCAGGTAACGATGAACTGGAATGGAGTTATAACTGGCAATTGAATGAAACCTATCGTCTATACATTGCTACCGCTACCGATTCAGCTTCCAACTTTATACTTTATTCCGGCTATATCTATTTTCCCAAAGAAAATAAATGGAAACTTATCGGCACAGTCAAACAATCCGGCAGATGGGGAACAATTAAAAGCACTGCTACGGCAAGAGTGCATGCCAAAGTCACAGCAGATATACTGAGTGCAGATTGGTTACAACGCAGCAACGGAAGCTGGAAAAATATGCTTTCAACTTCAGTTACCATACCCATCATTAATCCGTTAAGTAATATTGACAGTACGGTGCAGGCTGCTGCAGATGATGCAACCATACAACAACTCATTAGGGATAATAAAACAGATGCCGTTCATAAACACGAAGATGTTTATTACAGTATGATGAAAGAAGGTACGGGTACACAGGTAAAAGTTACTGATACAGTAACCGTTTTTTACAAAGGTTATTTGCTCAGTGATGGTGCTGTATTTGACC
>CAYPBV010000170.1:0-6807 GCA_964409025.1 uncultured Chitinophagaceae bacterium
TCTATGCAGTCTTAGGTTTAGCGTTGGTGCTTTTCAGAAAAGTTCCTGATAAAATCATTTTGTTTCTTGGATTATTTCTTGCCTTCAACGGACCTTCGATAATAACAAAAGCCATCGCATTCATTCAGAAATCAAAACAGGAAACGGTCCACACCATAAAAGAAACGAAAAACACAACTGCCATTAAATCAACTGATAACCCAGTTACAAAAGCAACTGCTTATTTTGATTTGATACTTAAAGGTGAATATCGAAAACTACTTGCGTCTAACAGCACTACGGGCTTTTACAATAAATACGATTTCCTGAAATTCAGTGGCCGATTATGGGTGATACCGGGATTATTTTTGTTAGGACTTTGGATAGGTCGAAAAAAATGGCACGAACAAATAGACAAAATACCATTGTTTAAGATCATTTTATATTCAGCGTTAACAGGAATACCACTTACAGTAATAAGTTATTATTTTTCGCAACAGTCAAACACTGAATTTATTCGCTATATAGGCTCAGTTGCCAAAGATGCCTCCAATATTTTTATGCCTCTTTTATATATCGTTTTTTTCCTTTCTTTATTCAACTATAGGAGTACAAATAAAATTGCCGGCCTATTGATACCAGTGGGTAAAATGGGACTTACAACCTATGTATTACAATCTGCTTTTGGAGTTTTTATTTTTTATGGTTACGGATTAGGCCTGTTACTTAAATTATCCGGAACAGCGGCACTCGGACTTGGATTGTTATTTTTCCTTATACAGATATTGTTTAGCAAATGGTGGTTTAAACAATTTAAATTCGGACCTCTTGAGTGGCTTTGGAGAAGTGGAACAAATGGAAGTTGGCAACAATTTAAGGTTAAGGAAGTACTAAGCACAACAAACGGTTAACCTTGATTTTGCCAATTATGGGGCTGTACCTTAAAACAATCAACAGCGATAGTACAACCGTACTTTCGTTCGGGGCTAGACGATTAAAAAATTCCGCTCCAACAGTAATACCTATACTATAGCGTTGATTAATCCGCCATACTCCATATTGCTGGAAAGTACACACATCAACTTTAGACCCATTTAAACCCATACACCTGCACAAAGTCAAACTAAAAATTAAATACTTATGAGATTTGTGATTTTTATATGTATTACGCTGGCAACTGTAAGCTGTAAAAAAAGTAAAGAGCCTGCGATCGAGCCTAAAGTCTACCCAGAATTTGTAAACGGAACAATCGACTATCAAAGCAGACAACGGAAATACATCTTACACATTCCTTCATCGTATGACGGAACAAAAGAAGTACCTCTGGTAATATTCCTGCACGGTGGTGGGGGAAACGCCCAAAATGCACAGGGATTTACAAATTTTAATCAAGTATCAAAAAACAATGGCTTTTTAATGGTGTATCCACAGGGGTTTTTTGAGGCAAGTGCCAACAGTTTTGTTTGGGCTGATGGACGTGGGTTGGCTCCGGATATACTGGGCATTGATGACGTGGGATTTATTGATAATTTGGTCACAGCATTAAAAAATGAATATAAAATAAACGCTAAAAAAGTATACCTCTGTGGCTTTTCGAATGGAAGTTTTTTAACACAAAAAATTGCATTTGAAAAGAACACGCAGTTTGCAGCCATCGGAACACTTGGCGGTACAATGAACCTGAGCCTGTTTAATTCCGGCAATCCCAACAGAGCTATTCCAATGATGTTTGTTTTTGGAACAGCAGACCCATTGGTTCCTTATAATGGTGGCGTAGTTACAGGGTCAAATACGGCACCCGTCGTGGGCATCGAACAAGCTGTGAATTATTGGGTAACAAAAAATCAATGTCAAACAATTCTTCCTCCGGTTGATTTGCCCAATACAAACACAACTGATAATTCAACTGTAACTGTTTTTGAATATATAAATGGCATCAAAGGTTCAAAAGTGAAATTTTATAAAGTCATTAATGGCGGGCATACGTTTCCCGGTGTAAAGGTTCCCAACCAAACAACACTTGGAGAAACTAACTTAGATATTTCAGCCAGTCAGGAATTGTGGGATTTTTTCAAACAGTTTGAATTATAAAGACAGTATTAATAAAGTCATTATTCACGCTACTGCAGTCTTACGAGCCAGCATGGTGCAAAACATCGCCAATAAACTAAACAAGCACATTCTTTGTTTAAGCAACTTTTTTACAAACTACACCCTCCCCTATTTCAATTTTTCAATTGCCCTGCTTTCAATAATTTCACGCTTTCATGCAAGGCAACAACTCCATACTGCAATCGCCCATTGAATACCTCAAAGGTGTGGGGCCGCTGCGTGCAGATCTATTGAAGAAAGAATTGCATATTTTCACTTTTGCCGATTTACTGGAGCATTTTCCCTACCGGCATCTGGATAAAACTAAAGTAGATGCCATTGCTGCCATCAGCTTTGATCAGGATTTTGTACAGGTAAGAGGCAGACTGATAGATATAGAAGTCATCGGTGCCAGCCGTGGTAAGCGCTTGGTGGCACATGTAAAAGATGCAACAGGTGTACTGGAACTGGTTTGGTTTCAGGGCATTCAATGGGTGCAGAAACGGTTGAACATCGGGAGTGATTACCTCGTTTTTGGCAAGCCCTCCTTCTTCATGAGCAAGCCGCAAATCACCCATCCGGAAATAGATGTGCTCACACCTGAAAATGCAGAAGGCAAAAACGTACTGGAGCCCATCTATTCCACTACTGAAAAACTTAAAGCCAAAGGATTAAACGGAAGAACCATTGGCAAACTCACGGCTGCTTTACTACCGCAGGTGCATGAAAAAGATATCCCTGAAATATTGCCGGATGCCATTGTGCAAAAACTCAAATTGCCGCATCGTTACAAAGCGTATCTGCACCTGCATTTTCCACCGGATGCAGAAGCGTATGAAGCCGCATTAAAACGGTTGAAGTTTGAAGAGTTGTTTCTGGCACAGGTGCGCATGGCTTTGATAAAAAGCAACCGACATCGTTTCAGCAAAGGAATTGTGTTTGATAAAGTAGGTGATTTGTTTAATGAATTCTACAACAAACATCTCCCCTTTCAACTCACGGGTGCACAAAAACGGGTGATTAAAGAAATCCGTCAGGATACAGCACGTGGGCATCAAATGAATCGGTTATTGCAGGGTGATGTAGGCAGCGGAAAAACGATGGTAGCACTCTTAACCATGTTACTGGCGGCAGACAATGGGTATCAAAGCTGCCTCATGGCGCCAACTGAAATACTGGCGCAGCAGCATTACAACAGTATTTCAAAGCTCTTACAACCTATGGATGTGAACGTGGGCTTGCTCACAGGTTCTACGCCTAAAAAAGAAAGGGACGTGTTATTGAAAGCGTTGACTGAGGGCAGCATGCCCATCATCATTGGCACCCATGCATTGATTGAGGATAAAGTGCAGTTTAAAAATTTAGGTCTTTCTATAGTGGATGAGCAGCATCGCTTTGGTGTGGCACAGCGGGCTGAGTTGAAATTGAAAGGTGACATGCAACCGCATATATTGGTGATGACGGCCACGCCTATTCCACGTACCATGGCCATGACGGCTTATGGTGATTTGGATTACAGTGTGATGGATGAATTGCCACCGGGCCGAAAACCGGTTACAACCGTTCACCGTTTGGAACATGCAAGACCAGCAGTGATGGATTTTGTAAAACAGGAAATTGCCAAAGGCAGACAGGCTTATTTTATTTATCCGCTTATTGAAGAAAGTGATAAACTGGATTTCGAAAACCTCATGAAAGGATATGAAGAGGTGAAAGCGTTTTTTCCGGAGCCGCAGTACTACATCAGTATGGTACACGGCAGGCAAAAACCCGAAGTAAAGGAAACCAATATGATGCGGTTTAAAACAGGTGATACACAAATCATGGTTTCCACTACGGTAATTGAAGTGGGAGTAGATGTGCCCAATGCCAGTGTAATGGTGATTGAAAGTGCGCAGCGGTTTGGTTTATCACAGTTGCATCAGTTGCGTGGAAGGGTGGGCAGAGGCAGTGAACAAAGTTTTTGCATTCTTTTAACGGGTAAGAAATTAACACAAGATGGCCGGGAACGGTTAAAGATCATGACAGCCACCAATGATGGTTTTTTAATAGCAGAGAAAGACCTGGAACTCAGAGGCCCCGGTGATATTGAGGGTACACGTCAGAGCGGAATGATGGACTTTAAACTGGCAAGTATTGTGAAGGATAAAGACATCCTTGTTACAGCAGCACACCTGTGTTATGAGTTGCTGGATGCAGACCCTGACTTAAGTTCGGCCGAAAATTTGCGGTTAAAGAAACATCTGTTGTCACAAAAAGGTAAAACGGAATGGAGTAAAGTGGCGTAATGAAAATAAACTGTGAGCCTCTCCGTTATAATGAGTAACTTACATTTAGCAAGACCGGAAATATTTTACATGAAGAAACATTTAGTCTTATTACTATTATTGAGCCTGCCCTTTATCACATCAGCACAACTCTATTTTACTGAAAATAAAGGACAGTGGGAAAATCAGGTATTGTTTAAAACAGATGCGGGCAATGGGTCTTTTTTTCTTACAAAGCAGGGCTATACCATCTTAATTCAGCATCCCAAAGATTATGAGCAGGCACAGGAGTTTTATCATGGTCACTTACACGACAGTACGCATGCACATAAAGGCAATCTTTCACTGCCCAAACAAATGCGCTCACATGCATATCGAGTAAAATTTCTGGGTGCCAATTTCAATACACAAATCATCAAAGAAAAACCGGTAAGCGGGCATGAAAATTATTATGTGGGTAATGATCCTTCCAAATGGGCAAGCGGTGTAAAACAATTTCAGGCTGTTACCTATAAAAATATTTATCCCAATGTTGACCTGCGGTATTATGTGCAGGATGACAAATTAAAATATGATTTAATCCTTGCGCCCGGTGCTGATGTTTCAAAAATTCAAATGCAGTATGAAGGTGCAGAAAAATTGCTCATTAAAAACAGTGAGCTTGTTGTAGGTACTTCAGTGGGTGATGCGGTGGAAGAAAAACCATTTACCTATCAATATGCAGCAGGCAAAAGAGAATATGTTACCTGCCGTTATAAAATAAATGGCTCCGTAGTGAGTTTTGATGTTAAGAATTATAACAGAGAAAGAACACTTATTATTGACCCTTCGCTTGTATTTTCTTCGTTTAGCCGCTCAGCCAATGCCAATTGGGGTTTTACAGCCACACCCGGGGCTGATGGAAGTTTTTTTGGCGGTGGTATTGCATCGCCCACAGGCTTTCCTGTTACTGCTGGTGCCATACAGAGTTCAGGTGGCGGGGGTTCCAATAATATTCCGCCGGATATTGCAATTATGCGTTTATCACCTGATGGCAGTACAAGAATTTATGCTACGTATTTAGGAGGCAGTGGATTAGAACAACCGCATAGTTTAATTGCAGACGCACAGGGAAATTTGGTAATTGCCGGACGAACCAACTCCAGCAACTTTCCTGTAGTAGGTGCAGTAGAAGGTACAAGAGGTGGCTATGACATATTTGTAACTAAAATCAACGCTTCGGGTACAGCCATTATTGGCAGTGTTATAATTGCCGGCAGTAATGATGATGGTGTAAATATTAACAGTGACCGTTCTGTGGGTCCGCAATCTTTGTTGCGTAATTATGGTGATGATGGAAGAAGTGAAGTAATACTGGATCAGAATAATAATATTTTACTCGCCTCCTGTACCAGAAGCGGAAACTTTTTTACACGTGGAGCTTTTCAAACCACAAATAGTGGAGGCCAGGATGGAGTTTTAATCAAACTCAATCAAAACTGTAATGCTGTAATTTGGAGCACTTACTTAGGTGGTGGTGGTGATGATGCTGCATTTGTACTTGCGCAACATCCCATTAACAGAGAGATTTTTGTAGCAGGCGGTACTTCAAGCAATAATTTACAGGGTACAAGTGCTGCTGTTTTACAACCGAATAATGCCGGAGGTGTTGCAGATGGTTTTGTAATGAATGTAATTGATAACGGAAACTCAGTAAGCGTAAGACGAACTACGTATGTGGGTACCAATCAGGTAGATATTATTTACGGTATTCAGTTTGACGCAAGAGGGTTTCCTTATGTAATGGGCACAACTTTGGGCACAATGACGCCTATTAATGCTACTTACTCCATAACCAATGCCAGACAGTTTATTGCCAAACTTGAACAGAACCTGTCGAATTATGTATACCGGACCACTTTTGGTACAGCAGGTGCTATAGCGCCCAATATTTCTCCCACAGCTTTTCTGGTAGATAATTGTGAAAACGTATATGTATCGGGCTGGGGTGGCGGTGCTAATACTTCATTTGGCAGCCCACCCTATCCCAGTGCCGGCACATCAGGCTTGCCTGTTACAGCAGATGCACGTCAGCCATTAACTGATGGAAGTGATTTTTACTTTTTTGTGCTGGCTAAAAATGCTACGGGTCAATTGTATGGAAGTTTCTTTGGTCAGCGTGGTGGTTTTGGCGGATTGGATCATGTGGATGGCGGCACCAGTCGTTTTGATACACAGGGCGTCATTTACCAGGCGGTGTGTGCCAATTGTAAAGCTGTTGATTCAGGATTACCGTTAGCAGCACCTTTCCCTATTACAGCAGGTGTATATGGCAATATTAATCCGGCTACTACCATTGGCGCCTGTAACCTTGGCATGGTAAAACTTCGTTTTGATTTAGCAGGTGTGGATGTATCCTTAAGAGCTGTAGGTGCAAGGCAATTAAATTTCTGTTTGCCCGCTACCATTGAGTTTGTTGATACAGTTGGTT
>CAYPBV010000171.1:0-6796 GCA_964409025.1 uncultured Chitinophagaceae bacterium
CTTGTGGGCGGATATGAATCCAACGCTCTAACCATCTCCAAAATCAAT
Organism: uncultured Chitinophagaceae bacterium; assembly: GCA_964409025.1. Classification (GTDB taxonomy): domain Bacteria; phylum Bacteroidota; class Bacteroidia; order Chitinophagales; family Chitinophagaceae; genus Lacibacter. The sequence continues at coordinate 49 of CAYPBV010000171.1, forward strand.
ATATCCTTTATTTTTAAACACCGCATTTATCTTTTGTCTAATCTTCAATCGCTGCCTGTATTGCTTCAATTGCTTTTCTCTTTTCATTGCCACATTCTTATCAACATAAAATTCACAAAAAATAACAATCCACGGCCTGAATCTTGACGTCCAGTCATTGCCCAATTCATTATGACTTTTAAACCGATTTATTAAATGTGACGTGAATCCAATATAAATTTGATTGTGTAATGAAGAATAGAGTATGTAGACAGTGTAGTTCAAAAAAAGTTTTTGTAAAAATAAAAAAGGCTCATGACAAATCATGAACCTTTTAAAGAGTAGCGAGGAGCAGACTTGAATTGACGTCCGACCACTTGTGGGCGGATATGAATCCAACGCTCTAACCAAAAAAAAAGCTCATGACAAATCATGAACCTTTTAAAGAGTAGCGAGGAGCAGACTTGAACTGCCGACCTTCGGGTTATGAATCCGACGCTCTAACCAGCTGAGCTACCTCGCCATTTTGGGCGGCAAAGATAAGGATTCAACTTGTTTTTTAGCTATTAAAACAAAAAAACATCCGCCCAAAAACAGACGGATGTTTGTAACCAAAAACAAGAACACACTAAGGTAAAAGCACTTGGTCCATTACATGTACTACACCATTAGTGGCTAAAATATTTACCGGATTAGCCTTTGAAAAAGTACTATTGGAATTTCCTTTGATAAATCCGCTGTTGAATCCCAAAATTCCACGTAGTTGATTACCGGGTGCAGCAGCAAGTGTGGGGATGGAATTAAAAATACCGAAGTCCCATGCAAAATATCTTGTACCGGTTACATGATACTTTAAAATATTAGCCAATGCATCAATCTGTGCCTGATTAGTAATAGCTGAGATATTTGCAGCACTGTTAAAGGGCGCCGGCAATTTTGCAAAAGCTGTATTTGTGGGTGCAAATACAGTGAAATCACCTGTACCTGTAAACACGCTAACTAAATTTGTTTTAGCCAGCGCTGCCACTAAGGTTGAAAATGCCGGGTTACCCAATGCAATTTGTGCAATGTTTTGAGATGGAGGCAACAATACATCATCAATTACATGAATTACACCGTTGGAAGCATCTACATTGGCAATGAGTACCAGTGAGTTTCCGTTAACCAGCAATACGCTAAAACTGTTTGAGAAATATAAAGTTCCGCCGTTTAATGCAGTTGTATTGCTTCTTCCCTGGGTAATCTGGTTACGCTTTACTTCTGTTCCAAGAACATGATAAAGTAAAATATTTTTTAAGGCCTCAATTTGACCTGCATCTGTAATTGAAGCAATATTGGCAGCGTTATTAAATGGAACCGGCAGTTTGGCAAAAGCCGCATCAGTAGGAGCAAACACAGTAGCATTTAATGATGCAGAAGATAAAGTTCCTGCAAGCCCTGTTTTAACAACGGCAGCAACCAATGACTTGAAAAGAGGCAGGCTTTGTGCTATCTGTACAATATTTTTCTGGTGGCGGGCTGCAACATCATTTCCCATCATTCCGTTAAAATCTCGCTCAAAATTTGCAGCAGTTTGCTGTTCTGCAGTTACAGCATTATCAGCTTCAGCTTTTAAAACAGCTTCTTCATTTTGCTCTGGTGTTATGGCATCAGAAACTTCCTTTTTACAGGAATTAAAAAAAAGCGCTGCACTCAATAGCAGTAGTGTGGTTTTTGAAAGAATTTTGTTCATAACGAAAGTTTTTAATTGTTTGAATAAGATTACAGAGCACTAACAAAAATGTAAAGCTACTGTACACAAAAGCAGAGTGAATTGTACAAATCATCAGAGTGAAGTGTAAGCTTAGCGGAGCAAATTGCAGGCTAAAATTTTTTAGTCATTAAGCAGTGAGTAAACCCGTTGCCTCACTTTATCTGCGTTGGGGAGCATGGCAGTTTCCAAAGCCATATTCATAGGTACAGCCGGCAGGTTTAAAGCACCCAGTACTTCAACAGGCATATCCAGCCATTGAAAACAATTATAGGAAATGCGATGAGCCAATGCCTCTGCAAACGAATTGTTTTGCTGTTCTTCCGTAAGCACCAAACACTTGCCGTGTTTTTTCACTGTTTCAAAAACCAGTTGTTCATCTAATGGAAACAACGTTCTTAAATCCACAATTTCAATTTGGCCGGGGAAATATTTCTCGGCTGCTTTTGCCCAATACACTCCCATACCATAGGTAATAATGCAGCAGCTTTCACCTTCATCTATCATTTCATCGTCTGCCGTAATTACAATAGCTGCTTTTCCCAGTGGCAAGATGTAGTCTCTTGAGGGTTCAATACATTTAGCATCTTCCGAGCCCGGTACTTTACTCCAGTATAATCCTTTGTGCTCCAGCATCACCACAGGATTGGGATCAAGAAAAGCAGCTTTCATTAATCCTTTCATATCAGCAGCATTGCTTGGATATACCACTTTAATTCCTTTTATGGACAACAAAGTTGATTCCACACTTCCGCTGTGATACGGGCCGCCACCACCATACGCACCTATGGGCACACGTATCAATGTTTGCACAGGAAACTTACCGCAACTTAAATAACAGGATTTGGAAATTTCTGTAACGAGTTGATTAAAGCCGGGATAGATATAATCAGCAAATTGTACTTCCACAATAGGTTTCGCTCCTACTGCACTCATGCCAACAGTTGAACCGATAATGTATGCTTCCTGAATGGCTGTATTAAAAACTCTATGATCACCAAACTGTTCTGCCAATGTTGCTGCTTCACGAAAAACACCTCCTAATCTTCTTCCCACATCCTGCCCGTATAACAATGCTTCCGGATAATCTTCCATCAACTCACGAATGGCAAAGAGTGCAGCATCAACCATTAATACTTTTTCATTACCTGATGGGGAACGTTCACCTTTTTTTTCTGTTACAGGTGTAGGCACAAAAATATGTTCACTCACTGTTGCAGCATCAGGCTCAGGGGCATTGCTTGCTTTTTCAAAATCACCTGCAATTTTTACTTTGGCTTCTGCTTCAATAGTCAAAAGAATCTCTTCGGTTATACCCTGCTGTAGGCACAGTTGTTTAAGTTTGGGAAATGGGTCATCAGCAAAATGTTTTTCCAGATCTTCTTTGCTTCTGTAAAATTCTTTGCGCACACCGCTTGTATGATGATTTAGCAGTGGCACGTATGCCTGTACCAGATAGGGTTGCTGATGGGTGCGTACATAACTCACCACATGCTCCATGGTTTCATAGGCTTCTTTAAAATCACTGCCATCACAACGTATATGATGCAGACCCGGAAAACCTGCTGCATACTCATATGCATCCATTGCCCTTGCTTCATCTGCACTCACACTTATACCCCAGTTGTTATCCTGCACTAAGTAAATGATGGGTAATTTTTTTAATACGGCAAATTGAAACGCTTCACTCACTTCACCTTCTGTAATGCTGGCATCTCCCAGCGAACAAATTACAACGGGCAATTCTCCATACTCACCCGTTTGCAGTTGAGCCGATTTAATTTCTTTGAGATATTTTAACCCCTGTGCAATACCTGTTGTAGGTATTACCTGCATACCCGTTGCACTGCTTTGATGAATGATATTGGGTTTATCAGCACCACGATAATTGGGATGACTGTAATATTCCCTGCCGCCGGTAAACGGGTCATCAGCTTTGGCTAACAATTGAAGCATTAATTCATAAGGTTCAAATCCCAGCCCCAGCAACAAACTTTCATCACGGTAATACGGACTTACCCAATCTATCGTCTTTAGCAGAAATGCAGCAGCCAGTTGAATGGCTTCATGCCCACGGGAGGTAGAATGCACATATTTACAAGTACTGCGATTATTTTCATATGTAAGCGCCATGTACTGCGCATAACACATGAGCCTCCATGATTTAAGTAAGAGTTCATGATTCATCGTAAGCAAACAATTGTGTGCAAAGTAAAGACAACAAAGTGAAATGAATACGTTTCAGTTTAAAGCTGTTTCAATAAATAAAAAACCACCTGCTTCAGCAAGTGGTTTTTATATTTCTTACTAGTTGTGTGCTATTTTACAGAAACTTCCAGCAAACTGTCGTCCTCAATAAAACCTTCCAGTTCATCACCCACCACACATTCGCCCACACCGGCAGGTGTACCGGTAAATACTAAATCACCAATATTTAAAGAAAAATATTGTGAGATATTTGAAACAATTTCATTGAAATTAAAAATCATTTGTCCGGTATTCCCCTGTTGTACCATTTGTTTGTTATTGTACAAACAGAAGTTGATATTGTTTGGGTCAAATCCCTCCCCAATTTCAATAAATTTACCTACTACCGCACTGTTATCCCAGGCTTTTGCTTTTTCCCAGGGCAGCCCTTTTGCCTTCAGTTCATTTTGTACATCACGGGCAGTAAAATCTATACCAATTGAAATGGCATTGTAATACTTATTAGCATGCTTTTCCTGAATGTATTTTCCATTTTTAGAAATACGTAAAACAATTTCGGCTTCATAGTGAAGCTCGTTTGTAAATTCAGGATAATAGAAAGGCATATGCGGTTGAAGCAATGCACTTTTGGGTTTCAGAAAAATGACCGGTTCATCCGGCACATCATTTCCCAATTCTTTTGCGTGTTCAGCATAATTCCTTCCTACACAGAAGATTTTCATTTGGTTTAGTTTTAGTGATAACGTGTGATCTGGGCGATGGCTTTCCGAAGGATTTTGGATAAACTATTCGCACTTTTAACTTTATGATGATAGCGAAGATAAAGATTGAATATTAAAAATTAAAGAGTTATCTCAATTTTATTGGCATTGTTCATGGTTCGTTCTAAACCTGATATTACAAAATCTTCTATTATTTGAACACTTACCTGAATCTTTTTAACAATAATGGGTAATTGTTCCGGAAACCATCTTCCCAATACATAATCTACCTGCATGCCTTTTGGAAAATTGTTGCCAATACCAAAACGGAGCCTGGCATAATTGGTTGTTTGTAAAGTTTCCTGGATGCTTGTAAGTCCGTTATGTCCTCCATCGCTACCTCCGGGCCGGAGCCTGATTTTTTCTATAGGTATGGACAGCTCATCTATGATTACCAATAGATTCTTAATATCAATCTTCTCCTTATCCATCCAATACTTTACAGCTTTACCACTAACATTCATATATGTACTGGGCTTGATACAAATCAGTAATTTACCTTTTATCTTTATTTCTGACACTGCTGCAAGCCTGTCTGTACGCCATGTACCTTTGTGTTTTTGAACTAATGCATCCACAACATCAAATCCGATATTGTGACGGGTGTGTACATATTCACCACCTATATTACCTAAGCCTGCAATTAAAAATTTCATTGTTATTGAAAATATGATTTTTTGTTTCCCTGCTATATTTGTGGACAGCATTGTTACTGCTGCACCTGCCAGCCGGTAAGGGCATACCTGCTTTAATATTTAGTTTTACAACATCACCCCTATAAAATAAATTGTTTATAAATAAATTCCTTTTCACAATCATCTGTTTCAACTGCTTTTCAAATATCAGCACTTATAATACAATCAACAAAAATCCCCCTTTTAATTGAGGGGGATTGATTACAATTGAATACGCTTTCTTTATTTTTTGGCAGCCGGAGCAGGTGCAGGGGCAGCAGCTTTTGCAGCAGCAGGTGCGGCAGCTTCTTCCTGTTTAAGCTGGCGAGTTAATACTACGGATGCAATAGGAATACGTGGTGAGTTCATTACCTCGTAATTTTCAGCTTTTACATCTTCTACACGGATATTACCATTTAATTCCAATGGAGTTAAATCTACTTCAATGGCAGCTTTTAAATATTTGGGATAGGTTTTGATTTTTAAAGCTTTCATTTTAGTAATAAGCTTGCCACCGTCTTTAACACCTTTGGATGAACCTGTAAATTTTAAAGGAATAGTAGCAATTACTTTTTTGTCTTCAACCAGTTCTAAAAGATCAATGTGTGCTAAGGCATCAGTTACTTTATCAAACTGAAGATCCTTCAAAATGGTGCGGTATGTTTTACCACCTACTTTTAATTCTGCAATCTGGAAATCCGGTGTGTACACAAATGACTTGAATGCAGCTGCCGGTGCGTAAAAATTTACTTCTTCTGTGCCTCCGTAAATTACACCAGGCACATTACCTTGAGAGCGAAGTAGGCGGGCGGCTTTTTTCCCGTTTTCGGTCCTCAGGTGACCCTCGATGTGAATTGTTTTCATTTATAAATGTTTAATTGTTGACTTAATTTTATACTCGTCCGCTATGGTGCTCGGTTACTGCTCCAAAATGAACAGAACGCTCAGGAGATACGCAAAAAACGAAATGAACCATGCACGCAAAACCGATGACATAAGTACGGAAGCCTGTTAACAAGTAAATAAGAAGCAGTAATTAAAAAACCAACTAACTGTTTCTTCTCTGTGCATGCATAAACAAACTTGTTATGCTTTTGTTTTCATACGCATTGCGAATGGCTACTGCAAAGAGTTCTGCTACGCTCAGTACTTTAATTTTGGGGCTCTTCTGTTTAAGCGGAATAGTATCGCAAACTACCAGCTCTTCCAGCACACTATTTTCTATGTTTTCATAGGCTTTGCCGCTGAGAACAGGGTGTGTACAAAGAGCTCTTACGCTGCGAGCACCTTTTTCTTTTAAAAGAGCTGCTGATTTAGCAAGTGTTCCGCCGGTATCGCAGATGTCGTCAATTAAAACAACATCTCTGTCCGTTACA
>CAYPBV010000172.1:0-6671 GCA_964409025.1 uncultured Chitinophagaceae bacterium
CTACTACAGGTACTTCTAATGTATCTCTGAAACAATTTAAATCATCATAACCTATTACTTGATAAACAGTAGTTATAGTGGGCGATGCTACCGTTACTGCAGTAGTCATACTGCTCAATCCATTGGGCGGCGACCAAATATAATTTTCAGCACCGGAAGCAAACATATTGTATCTGTCGCCTATGCAAAGTGTATCACCCGGTGATGCCGTAATACGAAACGGCTTTTTCACTTTTACAATCACACTATCTCTACCTGTACAACCAAAAGCAGAAGTGCCCGTAACTATATATTGAATGGAATCAGCAGCTGTTGACTGTGGATTGGGGCAATTGGTACAACTCAAATAAGTTGCAGGCGACCAGGTATAGCTGGCAGCACCATTGGGATTGAGTGATGCAAATGTACCCAAACAGATAGTGGTATCATTACCTGCTGTTACAAAGGGCAGTGGCCGGGCAATAGCAACATCCGTAACAGTGTCTTTACAGCCACTGCTGTTGGTAAGTATGAGTTGAGCAAACACTGTATCAGCTGTTGGTCTGATGATGGCAGGTGGGTTTTGCACATTAAATAACTGCCCGTCAATATTCCATTGCCATGTTACTGCTGATGTATCCGGATTTAACCAATTGCCTCTGATATTAAATGTAGCGGGCACACAGGAACTGGTAGCGCCAATGATGGCAGCCTGCGGTGTAGGTACTACTTTTACCAATGCAGTTTTGGTAATGCTGTTCGTACAACCTGTTTGTGTATTAATAGTAAGCGTTACACTGTATAAACCCGGCGTGGTATAAGTATGCGATGGATTAACCAAAGTGGAACTGTTTCCATCTCCAAAATTCCATAAGTAACCTGTAATAACATCGGGTGTTGTGGTAGAATCAGAAAATTGAACAGTACCACTGTCGCAAAACAAAAATTTATCAATGCCAAACTCAGGATTGGAACCAAAAGCTTTAATGGTATCAATACCTTTTATAATTCCAAAACATCCCAGTCTGTCACGAATAATTACTTTAGGAACAAAAAATCCTGCCTGGTAGGTATGTGTTCTGTTTGAGTCATTCGTTGTAATTAAGTTTCCATCACCAAAATCCCAGGTGTAGCTCAATGGAATATCTGTTCTTGTTTGCAATGTGGCTGTTAAAGGGGCACAGGCAATTAACGGGTTGTAGTTAAGTGTACCGGTATCGCTGCCCTGACGCATTGTTATAAAGGTGCTATCTGTACAGCCTCCCGGAGAAGTTACAATGAGCTTTACCCTGTATTGTCCTGCTGTTGTATAAAAATTTACAGGATTATAATTTGTTGAGTTATTACCGTCTCCAAAATTCCAAGTAACACTGTTTGCAAAGGAACTTGTATTTGTAAACCTGGCTTCAAAAGGCTGGCAAATACTCAAGCTGTCGTTAACGGTAAACGACGCAACAGGTGTTGCTATACGAATGGTTTGAGTAATGGAATCACGGCAACCTATTGGTTCACGCATAATCAGTTTGGCTGTGTAGTTTCCTGAGGCAGCAAACGAATGGGTAATATTGGTTAACGTGGAATTGAAACCATCACTTAAGATCCATTGATAGGTTTGTGCACCGCTGCCGCCTGTTGATTGGTTGATAAAGTTTAGAATTGCACCGGGGCATGAAGGTGTATCTACTGTAAATGAAGCTAAGGGTTGAAGAATGGAAATGTTGGTTAATGTAAATACATCACTGCAGCCCGAAGCGTCTCTCACGGATTGCGTAACCGAAAATGTGCCGGGTGCCGTATAGCTGTATAAGAATGGATTAGTGGTTGATGAAATAACGTCACCATTGCCTAAATCCCAAACTACATTTGTAATTGGATTGATTCCGTCGCCGGCAGCAGTGCTGTTGAAGTTGATAGGAGCGTTGATGCAGTTTTGTAAATCAGGAATGGTATAGCCTGCCACTGGACCGTTTACACGAATAAAATTCGGTTTAGCAGCTACGTTTACACATCCATTGATGTCAGTTGTAGAAAGCGAGACAGAATAATTACCTGAGTTTTGATAGATGTGAACAGGGTTTTGAAGAGAAGAAGTAGTACCATCACCAAAGTTCCAGTTATAAGCCGTAATGCTGCCCGCATTGGTAGAGGTACTGTTAAATTGAATAGTTTCGTTTCTGCGGCAAACAGTGGTAGCGCTTGCTGTAAAGTCAGGAAGCGGATCCACTAAAGTTATTGTTTGTGAAATGCTGTGTGAACAGGAACCGTTTGTAGATGTAAGCGTAACGGTATATGTGCCTAAGCTTGCATACGTATGAACAGGGCTCTGTGCTGTTGATGTGTTGCCATCGCCAAAATTCCATAACCATGAAGTTGGTTGTATGGACTGATCCGTAAATTGAACCTGGCGTTTATTAACGGTACAGTTTACTGCATAATTAAATCTTGCAACTGATGGTAATGTTCTTATATAGGACGTAAGGGTAGTTGAATCAGCACATCTGTTATTGTAAACGATTAATTGAATGGAAAAAGTTCCTGTATCAGTGTAAGCATGTGTTGGGTTTTGTTGTGTGGATATATTACCATCGCCAAAACTCCATAACCATTGGTCAGGGTTGCCGGTGGAAAGATCGGTGAATGTTGTGTTGGCAAAAGCACACACATTCACTGGCGCTGCTGAAAAATTTGCTGTGGGCCTTGTTCCCACCCTTACACCATTATTAATAACAACAGAATCAATACATCCCAGAATTGTTACAATTCTCAACTTAATGTTATAAGAACCGGAATCAAACACATTAGAAGGGTTTCTAAGGTTTGATGTGCCGTTGCCGAAATCCCAGAACCATGTGGCTATAGAATCCACTGAAGTGGTATTGGCTGTGAAATTTACATTCAGCATTCTGCAACCTTCAAATGGTGAAATAATCGGATTGAAAATCGGTAATTCAAGACGAACGAAATTTGTTTTTGTTATTGTATCAGTACAACCATTGCTGCCGGTTACAACAAGTCTTACAGTATAACTTCCAAGCGTTGTATAGGTATGTGATGGATTTTGAGCAGTTGAGGTTCCTCCATCACCAAAATCCCATGCCCAGCTCACGGCATTTACTGATTGATTTTGAAAATTTACCGTGTGGGGTGCTCTGCAGGAAATGGAATCTGTACTCGTAAATGCTGCTGTTGGTTTTGGATTAATTGTTATGTTATGTGTAGCGCTGTCAACACAAGTAGCATACTGATTAATCACTTTTACTGTAAAATTGCCGCTTGACGTATACATCTTAACTGTACTAATTTGCGTGGAAGATGTAGCATCACCAAATGTCCACACAGCACTTACAGGTGCAGGAACAGATTGATTATTGAAATTAATATTTGTATTTACACATGCAATTGCAGGTGCGTTTATTTGAGTTTGAACATTATTAAGCTGTATAGCATTGGTCTTAATAATTGTATCAATACATCCTGCCGAGCTGGTAGTAATCAGTTGTACGTTAAATGGTCCGGCAGTGGTATAATTATTAGAAGGGTTAGAGGTAGTTGAAGTACCTCCGTCACCAAAACTCCATTGATAACTTAAGGTTCCGGGTCCGGTAGATAAATTTTGGAAACTGATAACTTCGGGAGGTCTGCAATTCACCGGTGCTGATATATTAAAATCCGCTCTCACCCCGTTACTCACAGTAATATAGGCAGGCTTAACAGTTGTTTTGGAGCAACCGGCAGAATTGGTTACTGTGAGGCTGACAAAGTACGTGCCGCTTTGGGTATAAACATATGATGGATTTTGAAAGGTAGAGGTGGCACCATTTCCAAAAGACCAGTTCCAACTCACAATGGAACCGGATGCCGGTGAACTCAGATCAGTGAATTGTGACCTTAGCGGAAAGCACCCGCTTGTATTGTTGCTGGTAAAATCAACAACGGGTGGTTCATTAATTATTATATAGTCTGTTTTTGTAAGAGTTTGTGAACCGCTTGCATTCGTAACAGTAAGTCTTATTGTGTATACACCGGGCAGGCTGTAAATTGTTGAAGGGTTTTGCTGGGCTGAGGTAACCCCATTTCCCAAATCCCATGACCATGATGTGGCGCCTGAGGACTGGTCTGTAAAATTTACCTGAACAGGGGCGCACCCGCTAAGCGGATTTGCGGTAAAAGCCGGAATTGGTAATTGTGCCAGTACTTTGGTGCTAAAGCACATAAGGCTGATGAAAATGAAGCATTTCCAATAAAAACAGCGAACAATAAATGACCAGCAGTTTGAATGCTTCATAGTTACACTTTGGTTTCTCAGATATTTCTGTAAAACTATAGGTTTACAGAAAAAATTGTACCGTTCTTAAGATTATTTACACCTATTTTCGCTGCCCGTCATAAAAATAGGAGAGAAAATTCCTCAAAGTTTTTGTTATTAAAAGGTAAGCTCCTACCTTTGCCGTCCAAAATTTAAAAGGTCACGAATGCCTACAATACAGCAATTAGTAAGAAAAGGAAGAGAAATTATCAGGGCTAAGAGTAAATCCCGTGCGTTGGATAGCTGCCCTTTCCGTCGTGGGGTGTGTACACGTGTTTACACAACTACGCCAAAAAAACCAAACTCGGCGCTTCGTAAAGTAGCGAAGGTTCGTTTAACGAACAAGGTGGAGGTTATTGCCTACATTCCGGGTGAAGGTCACAACTTACAGGAGCACTCTATTGTACTGGTACGTGGCGGTCGTGTAAAAGATCTTCCGGGTGTACGTTACCACATCGTTCGTGGTTCATTGGACACTGCCGGTGTAAAAGATCGTAAGAAGAGCCGTTCTAAATACGGAACCAAGAAAGAAAAAGCTAAAAAATAATCTTAAAGCCCTGCATTAGGGATTATAAAAAATAAATAAATGAGGAAGACGAAACCTAAAAAGATTGCCCTGGCTCCGGATCCAAAGTTTAACGATGTGATGGTAAGCCGCTTTGTAAACAACCTGATGTGGCAGGGTAAAAAGAGTACTGCATTTACCATCTTTTATGATGCTGTGGAAAAGGTTGCAAAGCAAACAGGTGAAAACGGTTATGAAGTTTGGAAAAAAGCGATCGTTAATGTTACGCCTGCAGTAGAAGTACGCAGCCGTCGTATTGGTGGTGCAACATTCCAGATTCCTACTGAGGTTCGTACGGAGCGTAAACTTTCACTCAGCATGAAGTGGTTGATTCGTTACAGCCGTGAGCGCAACGGAAGAAGCATGGCGGATAAATTGGCCAATGAAATTGTAGCAGCAAGTAAAGGTGAAGGTGGTGCTTTCAAAAAGAAAGAAGATACACACCGTATGGCTGAAGCAAACAAAGCATTTGCTCATTTCAGATAAGAAACAGATTCTTGCAATATAACAGTCCCTCTGTACAAACAGGGGGATTTTTGTTTGTATACCACTCCTGTAAATCCTCTGCAATTTTTTTAGTGTTATACAATGCTGCTTATCTTTAAGCCACAGGATAAATCTCCTTAACCAGATTGTATAAAAAATTGAAGTATGAGAAAATTTCTTTCAGCACTGTTTGTGCTTTTTTCACTTGTTGTTACTGCACAGCAAAAAGGTAACTATGCCTTAGCCGGTCGTTTTTCGCCGGAGAAAATCAATAAAATGTTGTTCAGCACCAATGTAGATCCACATTGGTTAAAATTGAGTGATCGGTTTTGGTATGTGTACGAAACCCGTGAAGGTAAGTTTTGGTACATTGTAGATGCGGCTAAAGGCACCAAGCAAAAACTGTTTGACAATGCAAAACTTGCTGCTGAGATTACAAAGATTGTAAAAGATCCTTTTGATGCCCAGCATTTGCCCATTGAAAGGCTTAAGTTTATTAAAGATGAAAACAGCATTCAGTTTGAAGTGAAGAGTACTCTTGATGAAATAAAAAAGGATACAGCAAAGAAGGGAACAGCCGCACCTGCTGCAAAGCCGGAGAAAAAAGTATTTTATTTTGAATACAATCTTATCAGCGGTGTATTAACCGAGCTCAAAGATTTTCAAAAGCCTAAAGACAGAATGAGCTGGGCTTCTTTTTCTCCTGACCAACGGTTTGTAATCTTTTCCAAAAAGCATAATCTGTACTGGATGGACAGTGCCAACTATCGCAAAGCACAAATAAAGGAAGAAGACAGTACGATTGTAGAACATCAACTTACAATGGATGGAGTAGAAAATTACAGTTACGGAGGTGGAGGTAATGAAACCAATGTAGATAAAGAAAAAAATAAAGACAAACGTAAGCCGGCGTTTATTCTCTGGTCGCCTGATGGTAAGTATTTCAGCATTCTACGTTCAGACAACAGAAAAGTAAAAGATCTCTGGGTGATCAATAACATTGCTGATCCACGCCCCACTTTAGAAACATATAAATATCAAATGCCCGGTGAAAAAGAAGCGCCTGTGCGGGAGTTGTATGTATTCAATTTTGAATCAAAAACAAATAAAAAAATTCGACTCTCCAGATTTAAAGATCAGGAAATAGGATTGTGGCCGGCGCCGCCATTGCAAAAAAACAGAGATGATGAAAACCGTGCTTCCATCTGGCTGGGTACCAATGATAAATTTTATCTCAACATCACCAGTCGTGATTTAAAGCGTATTGACATTTGTGAAGTAAATGCAGCAGGTGATACTGCGGTGAATGTAATTGAAGAGCGCATGAATACTTAT
>CAYPBV010000173.1:0-1869 GCA_964409025.1 uncultured Chitinophagaceae bacterium
TTACATCACCAATAACCACCATACTGGCAATTTCATTTGCCCTCTTACGGTGCTTATCGCAAATCACCATTTCTGCTTCAAAAAAACTGGCAATTTCACGTATGCGGTTGGCACTTCCCACGTCAGGGGCCGCAAAGGTAAGGTTTTCGAGTTTAAGGCTCTCAATGTATGGGATAAAAATTAAGGAAGATTCCAAATGGTCAACCGGTATTTCAAAATACCCTTGTATTTGTGCAGCATGCAAATCCATGGTAATCACACGGTCTGCCCCTGCTGCTTCGAGCATATTGGCAATTAATTTTGACCCGATGGCTACACGAGGCTTATCTTTCCTGTCCTGCCGGGCGTAACCGTAATAGGGTAACACTGCAATTACTTTGTAAGCACTTGCACGGCGTGCTGCATCAATCATGAGCAACAGTTCTAAAATGTTTTCAGAAGGGGCGCAAGTGCTTTGTACTAAAAACACCATATCCCCCCGGATACTTTCCTGAAAGGCAGGTTGAATTTCTCCATCAGAAAATTTCTGAGTTGCGCATTTTCCGAGTGGAATACCGTATTTTTTCGCTATTTGTTCGGCTAAATGTTGGGAGCCGGAGCCCGAGAAAATTTTAATACCGGGATTCATTGTTGCTTACAGTTTGAGCTGGAAAATCGTTTGGTGCGGCGAAGTTAAGTGGTTCACTTTAACTGAGCTCAAAAGAATCCACGCCTTTTCAACAAAAGTTGACAGGTACACTTTAAAGATGTGAATTAAAGCACAAAACTATTCTTCGGATAGAAGGGCTGTATTTGCTGAAACGCTTTGTGGTAAAGGGTTTTGTTCAATAGCCTCTGTTTTAGGATTCTGAACATTATGAAAGCCTTCATAAGCAATCATAACCATAAAACAAATGGAAATAATAAAATTTAAGAGGATGATGGTGCTGAATAAGGAAGATTTAAAAAATCCTCCAAGGTGGGTAATCTTGGCAGGCATAGGAGTTTGGTTTTAGATATTGGATATTTAAAACTATGAACTAATTTTAAAACGTGCAACACCCAAAAAAAAGTATAAAAGACTGGGCACCTGATGACCGGCCACGGGAAAAACTCCTGAACAAAGGTGCTGATGTACTCAGCAACTCAGAATTACTGGCTATTTTAATAGGTAGTGGTACAAAAAACAAAAGCGCTATAGATGTTGCAAAAGAGGTATTAAATCTGGGATCCAATAATCTTAATGAACTGGGCAAACTTAGTTTAAAAGAACTGATGCGTGTTGATGGCATAGGTGAAGCAAGGGCTATAACCATTGCAGCAGCTTTAGAACTTGGCCGCAGACGACAGGCCGGAGAAAGCCAAAAAACGTACATAAAAAGCAGTAGCGACATAGCCCGGTATTTGCAGGCACATTTGAGAGATAAAACACATGAAGTGTTTATGGTAGCTTATTTAAACCAGGCTAATAAAATTATTCATGTTGAAACCATAAGTGAAGGTGGAATTACCAGCACAGTTGCCGACCCCCGTATTATTCTCAAAAAAGCATTACAACATAATGCAGTAAGTTTAATTTTATGCCACAATCATCCCAGCGGCAGTTTAAAACCAAGTAAGGCCGATGAACATCTTACTCAAAAAATCAAGCAGGCAGCGTTGTTACTCGATATCACCGTAGCTGATCATGTAATTGTGAGTGAAGACGGATATTACAGTTTTGCAGACGATGGCATACTTTAAAGAAGGGGAACAGTAAACTTAAAATAAAGAGGTGTTTCAAAATGAAACACCTCTTTTGTTGAAGGGAGGCTAATGGGGCTCGAACCCACGACCCTCAGAATCACAATCTGATGCTCTAACCAACTGAGCTATAGCCTCCATAAACGG
>CAYPBV010000173.1:1879-6618 GCA_964409025.1 uncultured Chitinophagaceae bacterium
GGCGTGCTCCTTCAACCACTCGGACACGTCTCCATAAACGGGGAGCAAAAATAAGGCATTTATCTATGTTGAACAAATCATACACCGTCAAATTAATTTACACGACATTTGCGCCAATTTTATTAAATGAATTACTGGTTATTGCTTATACCTGTTATTAGTGCCTTTATTGGCTGGGTTACCAATTGGGTGGCAATTAAAATGCTGTTTCATCCAAAACTACCGGTTAAAGTGTTAGGCATTACGTTGCAGGGAATTTTTCCCAAACGTCAGGATCAATTTGCAGTGAAACTGGGTAAATTGGTAAGTGAGCAATTACTTTCTTTTAATGATATAGAATCTAAACTAACCAACCCCGCCAATCTGCACAAAATGATGCCGATGGTAGAACAGAAAATTGATGAATTTCTACGGGTGAAACTTGCTGATACTATGCCCATGATAAGTATGTTCATTGGCGATAAAACCATAGAAAAATTAAAAAGCGCCATTACTGCAGAATTAGAAAGCCTGTTTCCATCACTTATAAAAAACTACACAAACTCTCTTAAACAAGAACTGGATCTTGAACAAATTGTAACAGAAAAAGTGAAAAACTTTTCCTCTGATCAATTAGAAGACATTTTATACCAGGTAATGTCAAAAGAATTTCAGTTTGTAGAAATTATTGGTGGTGTTTTAGGTTTTATCATAGGACTTGTACAGGTAGCCATCACCCTTCTTACAGCATAAATCCCGTTCATCCTAAATCATAGCAACTTCACTCAACCTTTTTTCCGTAAATAGGTTATAGATACCGTTCATACCAATTAAAAGGTTAAGCCGCAATAGGTTTTTGATTTTTGCGTCCAAATTTTTGTAATAACATATAACAACATGAGAATTCTAACCATTCTATTCTTCTTTTTATCGCTTTCAACTTATGGCCAATTCCCCGGCGGTGGCAGACCCGGCGGCGGTAATACACAGCAAATGAATATGGGGCGCCTGTATGGTAAAATTATTGATACTAAAACAGGAAAACCGATTGATGCTGCTACTGTAACACTAACTCAAAATAAATTTGACAGTGTTTCCAAAACCAGGAAAGATGTTATTGTAACAGGGCAACTTACCAAAGCAAACGGAGAGTTTAGTTTGGAAGGACTCAATATTATGGCTCAATACAAATTAAAAATTACAGCTATTGGTTACAAACTTATTGAACAAAAAGTGGGTTTTACACTCAATATGAGCGGTGGCGACATGAGCCAGATGCTCAACAATATTGACAAAGACCTTGGCAATATCAAACTGGAAGCAGACATTAAAGAATTAGGTGAGGTAGTTGTAACCGGCGAAAAACCAACATTACAGTTAGGTATCGATCGTAAAATTTTTAATGTTGACAGAAACATTGTATCACAAGGTGGTACAGGTGTAGATGTAATGCGAAATGTGCCTACTGTAAATGTAGATGTGGATGGCAATGTAACATTACGTAACAATGCACCTCAATTATTTGTAGATGGCAGACCAACAGTTCTTACACTTGATCAAATACCTGCTGATGCCATACAAAGCGTAGAACTGATTACCAACCCTTCTGCTAAGTTTGATGCCAGCGGCGGACAAAGTGCTATCATCAATGTAGTGTTAAAGAAAAACAGACGAGTAGGGTACAGCGGTGGTTTGCGTGCAGGTGTGGATATGCGTGGCAGATTGAACGGTGGTTTTGATTTAAACGTAAGACAAGGAAAAGTAAATTTCTTTGCCAACCTGGGTGTGAATCAACGCCGTACCATTTCATTTGGTGAAACTGACCGTAACAACAAAGGAGATAGAAATCCGAATACACTTTTTACACGTAACAGAAATGTGAGTGATGGTACATTTATGTTTGGGCGTGCAGGTTTTGACTTTTTTGTAAACAACAGAAATACGGTGAGTGTGGCAGGAAATTTTGGTGGTGGTAACTTTAACTTCATTGATGAAAACAATATCAGATACGATACACCTTCACTTGCAAAAAATATAAGGGAGCACCGCTTAACAGATGGCGAAAATATTTTCAGAAGCCGTGGTGCACAAATAAGCTATAAACACAATTTTGCAAAACCGGGAAAAGAATTTACAGCAGATATTAATTACAATAACGGCAGAAGTGAAAATGACCAACTCATTAATTTTTCCCGCTTTGACCAAAATGGTTCATTCCTCTTAAATGGCCCGGTACAGGGGGTTGATGCAGGAGGTGACAATGATTTATTTGTAATGCAGGCAGATTATGTAAACCCCATCAATGAAAACAGAAAGTGGGAAGCGGGTTTACGTTCACAAACAAGGTGGTTTCAAAGCTTTCAACGCAACTCATTTAACAATGTACCATTACCACAATTAAGTAATGAGTTTAAGTATATTGATTATGTACATGCAGCTTATGCTACTTACTCTCAAAAATTCAAAAAAGCCAACTTTAATTACCAGGTTGGTCTGCGTGCAGAGAGTTCTGAGTATGATGGCGAGCAGCTTGGAAAAAGTACACGCTTCAGAAACCAGTTTCCTTTGGCATTATTCCCAAGTGTGTTTTTATCTAAATCATTTAAAGGCAAACAGGATTTACAGTTAAACTATACACGTCGTGTAAATCGTCCCAGTTTCTTTCAGCTACTTCCTAATACGGACTTTAGTGACATCTTTAATTTTCAAACCGGTAATCCTAATTTGATTCCGGAGTTTACCAATTCACTGGAATTAAGTTATCAAAAAACCTATGGTGAAAAGAACAATACATTTTTACTAACACTATTTGGAAAACAAACAAATAACCTGATTGCCCGTTATCAAAATCGTCAACAATTGGGCGATACAAAAGATACGGCACTTGTAAGTACCTGGATAAATGCATCTACAAGTTATGCAGCCGGTTTGGAATTGGTTTTTCGCAACACACTTACCAAGTGGTGGGAAATTAATTACAACGCCAACTTCTACTATTCAAAAATCAATGGCACAACAGAATTACCGGATCTTGAAAACGAAAGAAATAGTTTCTTTATAAAAATCAATAATACTTTTCGTTTAGGGAAAGGATGGACCATGCAGCTTAGTGGTGACTATAACAGCCGCAGCATATTACCTGTATCCAGTGGCCGTGGTGGCGGTGGCGGATTTGGTGGCCGTGGTGGTGGTTTTGGTGGTTTTGGCGGTGGCCAGCTTTCAACAACACAGGGTTATATTGATGCCAACTATTTTGTAGACTTTGGTTTGAGAAAAGAATTTAAAGTGAAAAAGAAAAACACAGCCTCTGTTTCCATTAACTGGAGTGACGTATTCAGTACACGTCAAAACATTGTGTTTGCAACTGACAGCAATTTTGATCAATATAGCTGGAGAAGAAGAGACCCTGCTTTTGTACGTTTAAACTTCAGCTACCGTTTCGGAAAGTTTGATGCATCCCTTTTCAAACGTAAAAACAATCGTGTAGAAATGGATGATATGGGGCAGCAGTAAAATGCAGCCTATAGTAAATACAATTTTTTAGTAATAAGTAATAATAGAAAAACCTGCAACTGAAGTTGCAGGTTTTTTTACAGAATCAGTCACTTGCTGTTTTGTTTACCGCCCAGCATAGGCACAAATGAAAAGGCATCAAATACTTCCTCATCATAACTGCCATCTTCTTTTTTGGTTAAGCGTTTCATTCGCTGATGCTCACCTTCATCTACCGGTATCACCATTTTGCCACCGGGCTTTAATTGTTCTATCAACTTAGGTGGTACAAAAGGTGCAGCAGCGGTGATAATTACTTTATCAAACGGTGCAAACGTGGGCAACCCTTCAAAGCCATCACCAAAAAAGAATTTGATATTGAGGTATTTCTTTAAAAAAGGGAATGAAGCTTTATTGAAGTCAAACAATTTTTTCTGACGCTCGATGGTATATACATTGGCTTTCATTTCGCCCAGTACACAAGCCTGATAAGCACTGCCGGTACCAATTTCCAACACTTTTTCGTAAGGCTTTATCTCCAGCAACTGGGTTTGATAAGCAACCGTATATGGTTGAGAAATGGTTTGACCTTCACCAATGGGAAATGCACGGTCTTCATAAGCAATTTCGTCAAATGCTGTATCTAAAAAATAATGACGGGGAATATTGTTTATAGCTTCCAGTACCGCTTCATCAGTAATACCCTTGTTTCGCAAAACATCTACGAGTTTTTTACGAAGGCCCTTATGGCGGTACGTATCATCAAATTTTCTCATAAACAGGTGCAAGATAAGCACTGCCTGTATAGAATTGTAAAAACAGCACATAGATTAATTGTCGTGCATGCGACCAAAACCTCCTTACCGGTTCCACTATTTTTAAGCTGTGAAAAAAATCATTGTGTGCCTGCATTTTTTTTATTGCAGTTTAATACTGCCGGTAACGGTTTGCTCACAAACAGACACATCTTATTATAAGCACCTGCCGCAAAAAGATTTTTTGCAGCTTTATGCAGGAAGTTTTTCACGCTCCATTGATTTCATCTCGGTCAACAAAGAAAAACAAGTTCCTAAAATTAATTACTCGCCCAACTCATCGGCCTTTTGTGGTTTTGTTTTAGGCTACAAAAAAATTACGTTGTATGGTGATGTAGCATTGCCGCTTTTTACCAAAGTAAACAGAAGGGAATCTGATGTGAGGGCAATTTCATTTTTTTTATCCTATTTCAGGTCACAATGGGGTGTAACAGGATTTGCAGGCTATAACAG
>CAYPBV010000174.1:0-6569 GCA_964409025.1 uncultured Chitinophagaceae bacterium
GCCAGGGGCGACGTAAAACAATTGCCCCGCCGACCGCAAAGCTGTGAACGTTGTAAGCAACCCTGACGGACACACCTTGCGAAATATTTATCCATATCTTTCGGGGAATGAGCATGATTTTTGACTCTATATAATTAACCAAACAGAGGCAAGATACGGGAGTAATTTCCTAAGTGTTTTCACTATTACCACTTTGTGGTATTGGCTGTTTGATAAAGACATAATAATTTACAGCATAACTTAAAAGTATTAACCAAACCAAATGAAAAAAATCTTATTCCTGACATTTTTTATTTCAGTTTTTTCTTTTATTTCAAATGGACAGATAACGAAAAACAACTGGCTTGTCGGTGGTAATGGACGCCTTTCCTCGCAAAAACAAACACTTAATTCTTCTGATATAAAAGGATTTAATATTGATTTATCCCCTAACGTAGGATATTTTTTCATTGACAAATTTGCAGGTGGTATCAAGGCCCGATTAGCTTTTGACAAAGTAGAATTTAATGGCGGTGTAAGTAAAACGACTCAAACTGGCATTGGCCCATTTTTTCGATATTATTTTTTAGAGCAACTCAATCGTATAAATCTATTTGCAGAAGCCGCCTATCAATATTTACATAATTCGGGCAATACTGGCTCTTCTAATAGTTCAAACACCTTCACTTTTTCTGCTGGCCCGGTTATTTATTTTAATACAAGTGTCGGAGTAGAGTTAACAGCAAACTATGAAATATTTAATAACCAATCTGTGAATACAAAGGCAAAAACATTTTTTCTAAGCATAGGCTTTCAAATACATCTCGAAAAAGAAAAAAATTATTAACAATCAAAACACTCCTTATGAGAAATTTAATTTTCAATCTCGTTTGCCTAATAGGATTATTGGCCTTTGGTGTATTAACAAATGCACAAACAACAACAATCAATTATTTATCAAGCGGGCTAAGTACAACTTCTTGTAACGTTTTTAATCCGTCCGCAACCATTAATGGTGTGCAACATACAGCCCGAGCTGGCGGAGTAACATTTAATACTTCATTTGGTATCGGGCTTGCTACTACACCACAAGCAAACCCGCCGGGTGGAACTGCCTATGTCATCAATTATAATTTTACTCCGGGTAATAATTATACCATTTCTATTACGGCATTAGGGAATCCGGCATTGTTGTTAAAAACATCAGTTGTACCAAACTTTAATCAATTCCCAACTAATGGAACATCATTGTGCCCTCCCGACGCTAATGTGAGTTCTTACCAAACCGTAGGTGTTGGCCAACTTTCAACAGCTACTTCCACAACAAGTACCACTTATAATGTTCAGCAGTTTAGTATTCCTGGAAGTAGCGTTTATCCATATCTTATTATTTGGGCATCTGGCGGCCAACCAAGTTTGTCTTTAGATAATCTTTCAATTAGTCAAGTTGTGATAACACAAACGGCAATAGCTTCGTTTACTTTATCACCATCATCCCTTACAATCCCATGTGGTTCTACTACAGCGCAAACATTTACGGTAACGAATGTGAATAACACACCCAATGTTACCAATCATTCATGGAATTTGGGTTCTGCCAGCAACGGATGGCTACACAATGGTAACCCAGCACCTCAAACAATTTCAACAGGGACAACAAACACATTAACCCTTACACCTGTTTGCGGCTCTGCTCCAAGCAACATAAGTGTGACAGTAACAGCCGGAGGAAACAACTATCAAACAAATACTGCAACCATAACAGTAGGAAGCCCACCAACATTTTCTATTAGCGGCAGTAACATAATTTGTGTATCGGAAGTTTATTCCATACCCAATTTGCCATGCGGTGCAAATGTAACTTGGAGTTTATCCGGTCAGCCCGGTCCATTAGCTACTCTAAGCTGCACTACTTGTCCTCAAACAACGGTTTCAAAGGGAACAGGAAGTGGGAATGAGTTTTTAACGGCAACAATAACTGCTTGTGGAGTAACGCAAACAACCCCAACCAAACAAATCAGAATAGGAGGCTATACACAATCAAGTCCATTTAATACTAACGGACTTCATGTTTGGTGCAAGAATCAGGTAGCCACCGTTTCTGTAGACCAAAATGCATACCCGGGATTAACCAGTCTTTCATGGGGTTCAGTTCCTACAGGGTGGATATATATAACCGGAGGAGGTAGTAGCAATTATATTGTTTTGAGAGCTACAAATTCAACCTCACCTCCTACCGGAACAATAAATGTTACGGGTACGGACGTTTGTGGCAACAACACAACTGTAGGACATTTTATGGCAAAATCAAATTGTACTTCATTTAGAATATCTCCCAATCCAGCAACGGATTTGATTACAATAGAAGAATATGACGACAATACTGGTAATCTTGTAACAGAATCAAATATTAAGGCAGTAGAGATAATCAATAGAATGGGAGTTTTAAGTTTCAGACAACAATACTCTGCAAAGAGCATTGGAAGCCGGTTATCGCTGCGAGTTGGAAATTTAAGAAACGATATATATGCAGTAAGAATATTTGACGGACTGGAATGGAAGTCATATAAAATAATTGTAAGCCGATAGTTTTACCTTTTATTTTATTCAAACAACGGAGCAACATATTCTTTGTTGCTCCGTTTCATTTCGACAGATAGAAGGGTATGCTTACAACAAGCGGCTTGCTTCTATGCTGGCAGACGAATATATTCTCATCGTTCTGTTCGCTATCAGCAGCAGTCCGGGCTTGACTTTTACTATTGAGCTTTTGTACATACCTTCAACTCCAGTTCGCTATTGTGCTGCGGTTCGGGCTGACCGAATCACAGAATACCAGCACAGCAGCAAGCCCTAACGTTGGTGGCAATGCCGACCGCATAGTCACTAAAGTTTGCTACTTAACAATTATTTTTTAACTTTAAACAACGGTTTATGAAATTCAAAATGAAAACACATCAAATCAAGTTGCTGACAGCATTAGGACTTTCAGCAACAATTCTTTTTTCTGCTTGTAAAAAGGAAAATCAGCAAGAAACTGTGGCTGAAACACCACAACAAAAATTTGAAAAACCAGCACCTAAAACAAACCCTTTTTCACTTGCCAACATTAACAAGGCTAGAGAAACACTAAACAAACAAAACTCCACTACAAGAACAACTGCTCAGCGAACTAACGATGCAGACCGACTGTACACTTACATTAAGTTTGACCCAAATGCTGTTACGGGTGAAATTTTACAAAAACTTGAAGCGGACACATCCATTCAAATAATGGATTTCCCTTTTGCAAATGGCGAGTTGTATAACGACGAATTTGCTTTAGACGAAGAAAAGGCAAAACTTTTATCGGATGGTAGCCTGTATGCTGTAACAAAAAAGAACAGTATAACCGAAACTACTCTTAAAACGAACACATCACTCAATCCTGTTGTATTAGATGAATTGTATTTGCCTGAAGAGGAAGATACTACTTTACAATTTCAAGCATTCCGTGAAGCTGGATATACCGAAGAAATGCTTGCTCGTATTCGTATTTGCTTGTTTAAGAGACCTACTGGTTTTGTTCGCTATTGGGATACAAGATTTAACCGTATGGAGCCAGTAAGAGGTATGCAAGTTTGGGGCTTAGTTTTTGGTATTCCTCTACACACTTATACTGATGCAAATGGGTACTACCGTTTTCCATGGCGATTTAGTGCAGGTACTATAATGGGTACGAAGGCTAAAAACAACAGAGTTAATATTAAGCCGTTAGACACTCATGGCACTTTGATTAGAAACATTTATACACTCATTACACAATTTATCGTAGGTTCAATTCATATACATGGTTGGGTAAGTTCTTGTCAAATGCGTAGCGATGTTAATTTTGAATTTAGCGGACACAGACAAGTTAGGTATTGGTCGCAATTATTAAACGCCTACCATTTTCACGACCAATATTGTGCAAACGACAATGTGGACAACGCACCTCAATCCATGACAGTGTATGCTCAATGGGCTAATACTAAAGAACATACTGACGAAGACGGACTTCCTGATTTTGGCAATGCTTCAACACCAATGCTTGGCCATATACCCGGCACGCCAGCCTCTATATTTGTTCAATGGTTAAGAGGACTATTTGATGGCGAAGACCTCACAAATTACCCTAATTTATTCAACCTCCTTACAGGGCTAATGCCTGATATGACTTTCAGAGTTCCGCAGGCTGCCGAACCTCAATTTTACAATGAACGCTTGGCTCAAATTGCATTCCACGAATTAGCCCATGCAATGCACTACCGAAGGGCAGGAAACAACTATTGGATTGATTATATAAAAGCAACATTGGCTGCAAATCCTGTAGCAGGTAACCCATATGGTAATGGGCAAAATGCAGATGATGGAAATGTAGCCGTTGGTGAAAGTTGGGCTGAATTTTTAGGAACAAATCATGCTATTCGCAGGTACGGTAACGATGCACAAAAAAACAGAACATCATTATTTTTTTGGAATGGTAATTTCCTTACACAGTTTCAGCCCAATCCATTCTTACAAGAAAATGAAAGGTGGTTTTTTGGAGGAAACTGGATTCCATCAGGCTTTTATAACGATTTACAGGACGGTTTTAATCCTGTGGAAAACTGGGATAATATTCAAGGTACAACAATTAGACAACTCTGGTTACCACTTGGTCCCCAAACGGACTTTACATGTGACTACTTATGGACTTTGCTACAACAAAATCCAGCATTAAATCAAAATGATGTTATCACGATTGCAATGCAGCATGACTTTAATTGTTTTTAATATGAAAAATCTATTAAGTTTTATAACTATTGCTCTATTATTTGGAGCTTGTGACCCTCCAAGAGACATATACCAAAGTGGTGGTTTTACTTTTCCTGTAACTGTCATAAATCCAAGAGATACTATAACTCTTGGTGATAGTGTTTGTTTTATATTCAAAATACCCGACACTATTAATCTAAACGGCAATAATAGAATTAAACCCTTCTATAGTGGAAATGATGGTGCATCATTTCCTGTTGCCGACAATGAGATTGACACTACTTTAACTGGAGGAGCCAGACCCTTTAGTCCAAACATTGACGAATACGCAAGCCTAGGTAATACACAAGGTGGATTAAATTTTAAATCAGCAAATGGAAATACATTGGAAACGAAGTACTATCTAATTCCAAAACGTAGAGGAGTTTTTTTCTTAGAGTTAGCACAAGCGGGATACGTTGATGCAAATAATGGTGGGCTAAAAGCAAGAGCAGTTTATACATTAAATGTTCCAGACAGGCATCATAATCTGCTTATTACTTCTACATTACCGAGACATGGAATGGCGGCTTATATACAGGGGCGACAGAACTTAGGTTTAGAAATTTATGCTTTTGCAGTAAAATGACTAGAAGGCACATGCCACCAACAAGTGTATTTATGCAATATGGGCTGACGAATAAAATCTCAGCCCATATTTTCATTCATCTTCAGTTCCAGCGACAGAATATCTATCAGCTTTTGTGCATATATTAATCTTCATATCTTTGTTCGGCTGACGTTCCCAGCAGACGTAACACGGAATGCCCATACTGCATAAATACCTGTTCGTTAGCGGCAAGCTTAAATGACCACAGTGGATAATCAACTAAAACTATTAATTTCGTTATACGAAGAAGAAAAAGCCCAACTTCAAAAACTGATTGACGAATGTTTGGTTGAGACCGAATATTTAATGGCTCATTATCATTCACAAGCCTTATATCAAATAAACGGCAGACTTCAAACTTTAAAGAATATTGACGACAAGCTCTTTGACGAGAAAGATTTTAGGCAAAGAAGAATTGACAGCTTACAAAAACGGATTGAGACTGAAGATTCAGACTATATGAAGGAATATTATGTGAAAGACCTTCAACGGGCTAAAGAAGAATTAGAAAAACTAAATCAAATTTCCAAGACTGCGACACACCCCGACAACGAAACTTTGCTTGACGAAACTCTAAAAAAACTGGTAGACAAGAAAGTTAAAAATCTAAAGCTAATTCTAAAAAAAGCCGACAATTTATTTTTAAGTTTTAGCTATTCAAACCGAGCATTAAAAGTGACTTTGCCGTATGTTAAACAGCATACAAAAAAATGGACACTTCATGACGACAATATAAACTCTTTTAAAAATTTAGGTTTCGACTTAACAGAAAGTGAAACAAAACTTATTTTGACACTTACTGGCGACAAAGAGGACATCCTGAACCGAGTGAAATTAATTTTATCAAAAGTAGTTTTTGAAATTTTTTACTTTAAAGAGTTTGACAATGAAAGCTACATTGAGTTCAAGGAAAAAGCCAGCCGCTAACATTGGTATTGCCAATAGTGGAGCTTGACATTGAAACAATCAGCAGCGGTAATTCTGCTGTGCTGCGGTTCGGGGCTCGACGAATAAAGCCCAGCTTTAGTTCTTAATATTTAACTTTATCAAAAAGCCAGGCAGCGGTTCCGGCGGACGAATATAAAATTCCCCACCATCGGCAATACCTGCTCGTTAAGTGCAAGCCGCTGACGTGTTTCAATTGGCAGACCTTACTGTATTTGTT
>CAYPBV010000175.1:0-6538 GCA_964409025.1 uncultured Chitinophagaceae bacterium
CGAGAACCGGAACATTCATGAAGGCACAAGCGAGACGCTTGCGCCAGTGAGGGAATCTTTCTCATACTGATGAAACATTAAAAAGGTTGAAGGAATCAAATCCCAAAATGATTTTACTTCAACTTGCGAGTAAATGTTACCACTTGAGAAAAAAAAGCACAGAATCAAAAAAAAGAGTCGCATTAATTTACTATTTAAATTTTAAGGAATTTAGATAATCAAAAGCCCCAACTTTCGTCAGGGCTTTTTTTATAATTCATCTTCTTACTTCACTTCTTCAAACTGTGCATCCTCCACATTATCTCCTTTGGCTCCCTGCTGTGCACCTGCGCCGGCGTTGGGATCAGGTCCGGCACCTGCATTCGCTTCAGCACCTTGTGTAGCTTTGTACATTTCTTCACTCGCTGCTGTCCATGCTGTGTTCATTTCTGCAGTCGCAGCATCAATGGCGGCAAGGTCCTGTGATTTGTGAGCGTCTTTTAGTTTGGTGAGTGCTGCTTCAATCGGAGCTTTTTTATCAGCGCCAATCTTATCACCATATTCTTTCAGCTGCTTTTCTGTTTGGAAAATCAAACTGTCAGCCATGTTGATCTTTTCTACTTTTTCTTTCTCGGCTTTATCCGCAGCTTCATTGGCTTTGGCTTCATTCTTCATCTTTTCAATTTCATCTTTGCTCAAACCACTTCCTGCTTCAATACGGATTTTTTGTTCTTTACCGGTGCCTTTGTCTTTGGCGCTTACATGCAGAATACCATTGGCATCAATATCAAAGGTTACTTCAATCTGCGGTACACCACGTGGAGCAGGCGGAATGCCATCGAGGTTAAACACACCCAGA
Source organism: uncultured Chitinophagaceae bacterium (assembly GCA_964409025.1). GTDB lineage: Bacteria > Bacteroidota > Bacteroidia > Chitinophagales > Chitinophagaceae > Lacibacter. The sequence continues at coordinate 839 of CAYPBV010000175.1, forward strand.
CTCTTGTTATCCTTACTCATGGGGCGCTCACCCTGCAATACATGAATCTGTACACCGGGCTGGTTATCGGCAGCCGTACTAAACACTTCTGATTTTTTGGAAGGAATCGTAGTATTGCTGGCAATCAAAGTTGTCATTACACCACCGAGTGTTTCAATACCCAGACTCAGCGGAGTTACATCGAGGAGCAACACATCTTTTACTTCACCGGTTAATACAGCACCTTGAATGGCCGCACCTACTGCTACCACTTCATCAGGGTTTACACCACGGTTGGGCTTTTTACCAAAGAACTTTTCTACAATCTCCTGCACTTTGGGGATACGTGTACTTCCACCCACCAGAATCACTTCATCAATTTCATTGATGCTCATGCCTGCATCTTTCAATGCTGCTTCGCAAGGCTTCAAACAACGCTCAAACAAATTATCAGCCAGTGCTTCAAATTTGGCACGAGTCAATTTCAACACCAGGTGCTTAGGTACTCCATCCACTGCAGTAATGTAAGGCAAATTGATTTCTGTTTCGCTGGAAGAGCTCAATTCCACTTTTGCTTTCTCAGCGGCTTCTTTCAAACGCTGGAGCGCCATCGGGTCTTTACGCAGGTCAATATTTTCCTGTGCTTTAAACTCACCGGCCAGCCAGTCAATAATTACTTTATCAAAATCATCACCACCGAGGTGCGTATCACCGTTAGTAGATTTCACTTCAAACACACCATCACCCAACTCAAGAATGGAGATATCAAACGTACCACCACCGAGGTCAAACACGGCAATCTTCTGGTCTTTGTGTTTTTTATCCAAACCATAAGCTAATGCAGCAGCAGTAGGTTCGTTCACAATACGGCGAACGTTCAACCCTGCAATTTCACCTGCTTCTTTGGTAGCCTGGCGTTGTGCATCATTAAAGTAAGCAGGCACGGTAATCACCGCTTCTGTTACTTCGGTACCCAGGTAATCTTCAGCGGTTTTCTTCATTTTTTGAAGCACCATAGCGCTGATTTCCTGTGGCGTGTACAATCTGCCATCTATGTCAATACGAACGGTATTATTGTCACCCTGTGCTACTTTATAGCTCCAGTGGCTTTTTTCTTCATTCACTTCATCAAAGCGGCGGCCCATAAAACGCTTCACACTCATGATGGTGTTGTGCGGATTGGTAATAGCCTGACGCTTGGCTGGATCACCCACCTTACGCTCACCGTTTTTCAAAAAAGCTACAATAGAAGGCGTGGTACGGCGGCCTTCATCATTGGCAATCACCACCGGCTCGTTGCCTTCCATAACGGCCACGCAGCTATTGGTAGTTCCGAGGTCAATTCCTATTATCTTTCCCATGATTCAAATTTTTGTTCAACTTAGGTACTCAATGATAGTGCCATGGGGGGTGTGGGTGAAAAATTGGCAGAGAGGAATGGTATAAAGTATAGGGTTTAGGTCTAAGGGTTAAAGGTTCTTAAGTTCAGGCTGCCCTTTTCCTTACACCTTTTAACCTTTGCCTTTACCTGCAGCTATGCTCCACGTTTACTGTAGAAGAAATATTGGGGGTACCAAAAACAGTAACCTGTATTTTTTTAATTTTCCCGTTACTGTCAAATTCATAAGTATAAGAATCAATATCGCTGTATTGAGCTGAGCTTTTGATAAGATTCTTATTGGGCTTGCCCAGCCAGGGATAAAAGAAGTAGCCGTAATCGCCACCCAGTTTGGTGTACATCCAGTGTTTGGCTTCCAGGCTGGTATGATAGGTAAAGGTTCTGAAATAGTTGACGTATCCAAACTCATTATAATAAGTCATGGATTTTACATTGCCGTTTTCAATTACATATCCCACACTGTCTTTCTTAACACCATTCAAATAACGGATGGATTTGATAAGGTATTTTTCATTGCTGTACATGTAAATGGTGCTGTCTTTATCAGCACCTGATTTCAAAATTGAATATTGAGCCAGTGAGTCGTTACCAATAGTGTAAACTCTTGTAATACCGGCTTCCTGTTGAATAACTTTATTTTCGTTATATGAAAAAATGATTTCACTTCCCGAAGTCTTAACCCGTGTGGGCAACCATTGTGCATTAAAACTAAAGTATGTATTAAGTGCAGCTGTATCTCCCTGCTGAGAAAGACGGGAAATGATGCAGTTGTCAGGTGTTCCGTTGGTGTCATCATCATTCTTTTGCTTGTTGCAGGCTGTAAACACCCACCAGCAAAAAAGGAATATGGAAATTGTAGTTTTCATTTGTGCAGTTTCAGAAAATAAAAATAGAGCAATTGTTGATATGAAGTGCAGCCAACTGATAGCTTCTACAGAAAATAAGAACTTCCCTGCCCTATCTTTGCCACCGATTGAAGCAAACAAATCTGAAATCGTAAATCTAAAATCTTCAATCCTCTCTCATGCAGGTTTTCAAATTCGGCGGCGCCAGTGTAAGCAATTATGAGAAAATCAAAAACGTTGGCGAAATTTTAAAGCATTTCCCCAACCTAAAAATTATGGTGGTCATATCTGCCATGGGCAAAACCACCAATGCACTGGAAAAAGTAGCGGAGGCTTTTTATGCAGGTAAAAAAGAAGAAGCATTGGAATTGTACCGTGCTGTAAAACTCCAGCATCTGGATGAAGCCAAGTTTTTACTGGTGACACATTTCAATCCGCTCATGGCGCAGCTCAATGATTTTTTTACCGAAGTGGAATGGCTGCTGCATGATAAACCCGTTCGTGATTATGATTATTACTATGACCAGATTGTATGCACAGGTGAACTGATGAGCACCGCCATTGTAAGTGCTTATCTGAATGAAATTGGTTTGAAGAATGAGTGGCTGGATGTTCGTGATATTTTCCGCACCGATGATAACTTCCGTGATGCAACGATTGATTTCAATTTTACGCAACAGCAGGTCACCACACAGGTACAACCATTGTTTGATGAAGTGGATATTGTCATCACGCAGGGCTTTATCGGTTGTACGGATGAAAATGAAAGTACAACGCTGGGCCGTGAAGGAAGTGATTACTCTGCTGCCCTCTTTGCCAACATGCTCAATGCTGAAAGTCTTTCTATATGGAAAGATGTAAAAGGTGTAATGAATGCTGACCCCAAGCAGTTTGCTGATGCACAGTACATCAGTGAACTCAACTATGATGAAGTGATTGAAATGGCTTACTACGGTGCACAGGTGATTCACCCCAAAACCATCAAGCCATTGCAGAATAAAAGCATTCCGTTGTATGTAAAATGTTTTGCAGATGCTTCATTGCCCGGCACCGTCATTCATAACAACCCGGTGAAAAATCTGCCACCGATAATAGTGGTAAAACAAAACCAGGTATTGCTGCAACTGCATACCAAAGATTTTTCCTTCATTGGCGAGCAACCTATGAGTGATTTGTATGAGATGATGGCCAAATTAAAAATCAAACCTAACCTCATTCAAACTCATGCAGTGAGTTTGCAATTGTGTATGGACGACAGGAGCGATAAAATTGAAAAGCTTGCTTTAGCTGCTTCACAAATTTTTGATGTGCAGGTGGAGAAAGGCTTAACGCTTTTAAGCATTCGTCATTACACCAATGATTTATTGGAAAAGATGACTGCCGGAAAAATCATTGAACTGAAACAGCAAAGCCCGGGAACGGTGCAAGTGGTAATGAAGTAATTGTAAGGCCACACCAGGTAGCCACACAACTATTACTACTTTATCTCCAGCACCAATGCACTCTTCGCCGGTACAATAAATGAATTGGCAACAGCAACTGTTTCCCCTGTTAAAACATTTACTGCATTTGATTTACCTTTTAATACTTCAGCAAAGCGACTGGTTTCAACATTCATCTCCTTCTCATTTTTATTCATCACTACCATCACCATTTTTTCTTTGTTGTAACGGAAGTACACATACATACCGTTAAATGGCGCAAAGTGCATTGTTTGTCCATTGGCAATAACAGGATTATTTTTTCGCCAGTTTAATAATTGTTTCAAATAAGCCTGAACAGTTTGTTGATTTGCATTCAAAACTTCGCCTGTAAATCCATTGGCTTTATCATCTTTCCATCCGCCGGGAAAATCAGAGCGTATCAGGCCATCGTTTTTATGATGAGGTGTATTATCCATCAATATTTCTGTACCATAAAAGATTTGCGGAATGCCACGGGTGGTTGATAAATAGGTTAATGCCATTTTGATTAAAGCCACATCCTGTTTCAACTGCATAAACAGTCGATCCATATCATGATTATCTCCAAATAACAGCATTTGATTAGGATTAGGATAAACAAAATCGTTAGCCAATGCCTCATATAATTTTGTAAAAGGTGTATGATAGGATTCTGCTTCTTCACCATTTAATGATTGAATCAACGCAGCCTGCAATGGAAAATCCATAATTGTGTTCAGGCATCCGGTATACCCATCATGATTTTTCTTTCCGCTTTGCCAGTAAGAAGTAATTAAAGGGTTGTTACTCCACTCTTCGCCTACAATACTGAAGTTGGGATATTCATTCATAATGGCACAACTCCAGTTTTTTAAAAAAGTTTTATCGCTGTAGCCATAGGTGTCTTGTCTTACGCCACCTAATTGCAATGTTTCAATCCACCAGATGGTGTTTTGAATAAGATAGTTTGCCATGAAAGGATTTTTTCCGTTCATATCAGGCATTGTTTTATCAAACCATCCTTCAACCCATAATTTTTTATCGTATGCAGAAGCATACAAGTCCTGGTTTACCGTACGGCGGTGATTGGAACCGGTATATGGATGAGGAGGTGGAAAGTTGATCCAGTCTTTGAAAGGCAAATCATTCATCCACCAGTAATTACTGCCGGTATGATTGAGCACTTCATCAAATATTAATTTCATTCCCCGCTGCCGCATTTTGGCTGACAGTTCTTTGTATTCATCCAATGTTCCATATCGTGGATCCACTTTGTAATGATTGGTAATGGAATAACCATGATAGGAATACTTTTCCATATCATTCTCCAGCATGGGTGTGGGCCAGATGGCAGTAAAGCCCATGTCTTTAATGTAATCAAGATGATTGATGAGGCCACGTATATCGCCGCCATGTCTTCCACCTGCAAAATTTCTGTCAATCTTATTTTCTTTTAATCCTTCCACCACATCATTGGTATAATCTCCATTGGCAAAACGATCCGGCACTACTAAAAAAACCGCATCAGCAGAATTAAAGCCTTTGAATGCTGCTGCATCCTGTTCTCTTTTTTTCAATTCATAGCGATAGCTGTAAATTTCTTTTCCGTCTTTTTTAAAACTGATTCCAACGATCCCGGGCTTTGCATTTTTGGCGATGAGTAAATCAAGAAACAAATAATTCTTACTGTCGCCTTTGCTCACCTTTTTGATTGTAACCCCGGGATAATTAATTACAGGCGTTGTTTCGCTTATGTTGTTTCCATTAATCAGCAACTGAAGGTTGGGATTTTTCATGCCCACCCACCAGTTGAGAGGTTCTACATGATTGATTTGAGTTACTGCAGTTGTGCAAATCAAATTGGCCAGCATCAAACAGGAAAACAGTTTTATCATCTTCATAATGTTAATGTCTTATTCATTGCAATTTAAAATTTAAACTTCTACTGTAAGAGAATTCTTTTATAACACAATTAATTCCTGCTAATTAATAAAAAAGGCTCATGACAAATCATGAACCTTTTAAAGAGTAACGA
>CAYPBV010000176.1:0-6436 GCA_964409025.1 uncultured Chitinophagaceae bacterium
ATCTAATTTGTTCATATCGTTCTCAATCATATGCCCGCCTTCCATACCAAGTAATGCAGCTAACTTTTTTTGTTGAATCGCTGTTTGTAAATCAGCCGGGTTATACACCATCATCATACGTGATGGGTTTCGTTGCACCCACGCATACACACTGTCAATTTCACGGTTAGCATAATCATAAGGATTCTTTTGTTCACCATCACAAAAAATGGAAAACATCTGTGCATCCACACCGCCTGCAAACATTCTGTTTAAATCAGAATGTGTTATGCCTTTTAAATTGATATCAAACGCTACATTTTTTTCAATGGCGGATGATGGGATGTCGTTATGTGTATCAGCCAGAAAGGCATTAAAATGAATTTTTTTATACTTCTGTGCCGAACAGAGAGATACAATAAAGCAAAAGTTCAAAAGCAGCAGATAGCGCATAATAGATAATTAAGAGTTTCAATATACTCATTAATTCAGTTGCATACTCACAAAAACCTCCGCTTAATCAGATTCTGCCTGCTGATGAAAAAAAGAATAAACTTTTGTAAGTTGAGTATTGTATGCGTTTGAACATTATTATCTTTTTTCTGCTTTCATCTTCTGTATTGCAGGCGCAACCGCCACAACAGTACAGGTTCATGAATTTCGGGGCCAAAGACGGGCTCTCGGATAAGTATGTGTATGATGCAGTACAGGATAATGTTGGGTATATGTGGTTTGGCACAGCTACGGGATTGTATCGTTACGACGGGCATCGCTTTCAAAAATTCAGAAGCACTGTTGATGAACCCGGCCGCACCATTACAAATACACTGCAGGCTATAGCAAAAGATAAGGCCGGTAATTTATGGTTAGGCAGTATCAATACATTGCAATGGATGAATCCGGTAACGCATCAATTCTGGGCGCCACACTTTAATGATAAAACAGTAGCAGCAATGACCGGTGGTCTTATACAACGTATTGTGCCTTCATTCAATAATGGTATGTGGATTTGTACCAACAGTAATTATTTTTTTCGTTTTAATGCAGATTCATCGTTTACACATTTCTCTGCCTATCCTTCAACAGCTACAAAAGCGGTGGCAAATATTATTGATGCCGGTAATGAAATTTATGCTGTTCATGCAGAAGGTTTGTACAGTTTTTCACCATCGGGTAAACTTACAGGCACTTATGTGTTTCCCTATAATGCTGTTACCAATGGTTTTTTCGATGAAAAACAAAATGTAATTCTTTTAACTACTGAGCTGAAAGGTGTATTGCGTTTTAATATCAGTACCAGAACATTTGAAAATTTATTTGTGAATGAACTGTTTCAACAGCAAATTTCGTTCTGCATCAAACCACTTTCAGATAGCGGTTATCTCATCGGGAGTTATCCGTTACACTACATAAACCCGAATACAAAACAATTCTTTTCATTTCACCAGACAAAAGAAGATTATAAACTGCACAACACAAAAATTGTAAGGATTGTTACTGACAGGGAACAGAATATATGGTTGTGCGGCCACAGTGGTCTTTCCATGATTCCATTTCAAAATTCCCAAATAGAAACCATTAATTTACTTGATAAAAGCACAAACTTTAATGTTGAACCTGTGCAGGTATTTGCAGCTCCCGGTGGCAGTGAACTACTTGTTACCAACACTACCAGTAAAGGCTTGATTATTTATAACACAGCATCAAAGTCATTTCAAACAGTTGTAAATCCTTTACCAACTGAGCGTAAACGCATCTATGGAATTATAACAGCGCCGGATAGTAATCTTTATCTATCTGACAGGTTGCATTTATTTCGATACATACCAGCTCAAAAAAGGATGACTGAATTTTCAATAAACGACCAGTACGGAAAACCTTTAAGAGATATTGGAAGAAATGTGTTTGATAATGACGGTACTGTTTACATCACCAGCCTCAATAACGGATTTTACGTTTGGAATTATCCTGAAAAAACAGCAATACATATCAATAAAACAGATGTTGACAGTAAAAACGCAGATGATAATATTTTGTCGCCCTGTTTAATTGATTCTAAAAACAACTGCTGGTTTACCAGCAGTAATGGTGTGTATCGTTTTATAAAAAAAGAAAAACGGTACAGCCATATCACAACCATTGCAAACCGGCAACTACCTCCTATGGGTATAACACTGGATGCGGCAGAAGATAAACGTGGCCACATCTGGATTGTAACACAATCAGGCGGTTTATTTGAATGGTATGAAGAAAACGGAAAGCAAATCATGAATAACTACACCAGTACCTCAGGCATTGGACTGCCTGCAGATTTTAGCTGGCGTATTATGCAAAGCCCCGTTGATTCCATGTTATGGATAAGCAATGTGGCAGGCCTCCTTCGGTTTAATCCTGTAAAGAAAAAAGTAGTATCAGTATTTTCAAAACAAAACGGTTTGTCAGAAGACGATGGCGGATACACGTTTAATATTTTGAACAACCATGTGCTTGCTCAGCTTTATTACGGCGTTTTGCATTTAATGGATTTGAATACATACCGGTTCAATCCTGTAAAGCCACAGGTACAACTTGAATCTTTGAAGGTAATGGGCAAAGAGTTTGTATACACTATTGATTCCTCACGCCGTGAAATAACACTTAACGCAGATGAAAATTTTTTACAGTTTGAATTTGCTGCGTTGGTCTTCAACAACAGTAACCGTAATCAATATGCATGGATGATGGACGGAGTAGATAAAGACTGGTTCTTTTCCGGCAACGAAAATAAAGTAAACTACACAGGGCTTAACCCGGGTAGCTATCTGTTTAAAGTAAAAGCAGCAAATAACGATGGGGTGTGGGGAGATGAGTTGCAAATAAAAATAAGAATTCGTCCTCCGTTCTATGCTTCGTGGTGGTTTATCAGCTTTTGTGTTTTAGTGCTGGCTTCCATGCTTTTTTATTGGAACCGCTACCGTGTATCACAGGCACGGAAAGAGGAACAGCTAAAAGCCGGCTTTCAGCAGCAGATTGCAGAAACGGAGATGAAGGCCCTGCGTGCACAAATGAATCCGCATTTTATTTTCAACTCGCTCAACAGTATTCAAAAATACATTTTAAAAAATGAGCATTTTGAAGCATCGCAATACCTCACCAAATTTTCAAGGTTAATACGCCTCATACTGGATCACAGTGATCAAAACAGTATCACACTCAGCAGTGAACTTGACTTGTTAAAACTGTATGTGGAAATGGAAAGTCTGCGTTTTGACAACAAGTTTGATTATAAAATATTGGTTGATGAACATCTGAATATAGAAACGGGCGAAATACCATCCATGCTTATACAGCCCTATGTTGAAAATGCAATCTGGCACGGACTGCTGCACAAAGAAGAAAAAGGAATCCTCACCATACATTTCAGCAAAAAAGAAAATAACAGACTGCATGTAATGATTGAAGACAATGGTATTGGCCGTGAACGGGCAGTACAGCTGCGGAGTAAACAGATTTTAAAAAAGAAAAGTTACGGTATGCAGATTACTGAAAACAGGATTGCAGTTATTAACCGTACTCATAATATTAATGCTTCCTGTGAAATTATTGATCTGAAAGATGCAGCCGGTAATGCTGCCGGCACACGGGTGGTGCTTGATATTCCGCTTAAACCTTTAAATGCTTAAATATGCTTAACGCAATATTGATAGATGATGAAAACAATGCACTGGAGGTGCTTGATATGCAATTAACCCGTTATTGCAAAGAAGTAACAGTTGTAGCCTGCTGTAATGGAGGAGAGAAGGGAATTGCTGCTATAAAAAAACTGAATCCTGATGTTGTATTTCTTGATATTGAGATGCCGCATGTAAATGGGTTTGATGTAATTAAAGCTACACAGGACTATACATACGAAGTGATATTTACAACAGCTTATGATCAGTTTGCCATTAAAGCATTTAAGTTCTCTGCCGTTGATTATTTACTCAAGCCTATTGATATAACCGAGCTGCAAACAGCTGTAGAACGTGTAAAAAATAAAAAGGGCAGTACAAACATTGAACAAAAACTGCAAACCCTCTTTCAGCAACTGCAACCGCAGCAGCGCTTAACGGATAAAATTGCACTGCCTGTAGGTGACGCCATGCAGTTAATGCTGCCTGATGAGATTATACGCTGTGAAAGTGACAGCAACTACACACATGTATTTTTAGCCAATGGAAAAAAAATCACCATGGCAAAAACATTGAAAGAAGTAGAAGAGAATATCAATGGCAGCCCGTTTTTCCGTGTTCACCAAAGCCATCTCGTAAATATGAACCACATCAGTAAATACATTAAAGGCGATAATGCCTACGTAATTATGAACGACGGTACACAAATAAGCATCAGCCGTAATAAAAAGGAAGCTTTTCTTGAAACATTTCGGAGGGTATAATTATTTTATAACCTTTATTGTACACCGCCAGGCAAACATCACGGGATATATAAGTGTCGTTTACCAATGCCAATAAAACTATTATTGGATTGATGTTTTGCAGAAACAGACATCGTAATCCGGAAACGACTTCGATTGGTCTTTTATATCTTTACTCCATGCTGAATCTTATAAAAATTACAGAGCAAAACAGGTATGTGGAAGAGATACGCATACTTTTTCAGGAGTATGAAACAGAACTGAATGAGAATTTATGCTTCCAGAGTTTTGAAGCCGAATTACAGGATCCATTGCAAAAATACGGACCGCCACACGGTGCTTTATACCTCGCCTTGTGGAATCATGAACCGGCAGGTTGTATTGCTCTGATGCCGTTAAAAGAAACGGGTGCTTGTGAAATGAAGCGGTTGTATGTGCGCCCTGCTTTTCGTAAACATAAAATTGGGAAAGCATTGGTGCAGCAATTGTTACTTGATGCACAACAACTGGGTTATTCAACAATAAAATTAGACACACTACAAAAACTGCAACCTGCCATTGAGCTGTATAAGCAATTTGGTTTTGTTGAAACAACTGCTTACTATGAAAACCCTTTGGCTGCAGTGGTGTATATGGAAAAGCATCTGAATTGATTTTATATTATTTTCACAACATGCCTCTTACTATAGCAGAAATACAACCCTATCTCCCGCCTTTCAATCTTGAATTGCTGGAAGCAATTGCTGCGTATAGCGAAATGGTGGAGATACCTGCAGGTACTACTATTGTAAGAGAAGGTCAGTATATTAAAGCAATACCAATCGTATTAAAGGGCTTGGTAAAAGTAGTTGCAGGATTTGAAGATAAAGAACTGCTGCTCTACTATATTGAACCAAAGGAAAGCTGTGTAATGAGTTTTTCGGCTGCCCTGGTAAATGGTACCAGCCGCATCAGCGCTGTTACTGAAGAAGATTCTTTATTACTGTTGCTGCCAACTGAGCAATTGAATAAATGGCTCAAACAATTTTCCGGGCTCAATGATTTGTTTTACAGCCAATACAACCTTCGTTATTCCGAAATGCTGGACACCATCAACTCTTTATTATTCGGCAAGATGGATTTACGGCTGTATCATTATCTTGTTGAGAAGGCAACGCTAAAAAATACTTCCATCATTTCTATCACCCATAAACAAATAGCTGCAGAGCTGGGCACAGCAAGGGAAGTAATAACAAGGGTGCTTAAGCGGCTGGAGCAGGAAGGGAAAATTAAACAGGTAGCAGCTGGCCTGGAAATTTTGTAAGCTGGTGACCATGGTCACCTTTTAACGGTTATTAACAGAGCTATATTTACATCTCAACCGGTAGGTATGCAATCAAAAGTTGTCAAACTAATTGTTGTCTGCATCTTGTGTGTTGCACTGGTAGCCGGTATTGTTTTACTCGTTCAATTCTTTAACCGTTAAAAATTTTTGTATGAAAAAGAACATGGGAATTGCAGATCGCATCATTCGTATAGTACTGGCGGCTGTATTTGCTTATTTGTATTTCAGCGGTACTGTAACCGGTACGCTGGGTATTGTACTTGTAGTATTGGGAGCAGTATTTGTACTCACCAGCCTTGTAAGTTTTTGTCCGCTTTATACACTTATAGGTATCAGTACCTGCCCCCGTAAAACAGTATAAGCCGGCACAACATTTTCAGCACCGGTATTGTTATAGTTGTAAACCATTTTTATGAAACAACTGAGAATACCGGTGTTTCTTGTATCAGCACTTGTTTTAATGTATGCTGTGTCGCCGCAGCTTGGTTTAAGTGATCATGCGGTGATTCTTTTTTCACTCCTGCTTCCAGTGCCTGTTATCTGGATGGTGGTTCGTATACTAAAAGACGGTACCCCTTCTTCCAAAACATGGGATGAACATTTTTATGAAGACCATGCATACAGAAGAAGAGGAAAAGAGGAGATGAAGAACGACTAGCGTTTATTCTTTCGCACTTACTTCGCAGCAACGTTTTCTATGACTTTGCCAACTGTTTTCTCATACAATTTTTATGGTTTTA
>CAYPBV010000177.1:0-6335 GCA_964409025.1 uncultured Chitinophagaceae bacterium
ATACATGACCCCGCTGAGCATGCCTGCCATTGCAACAAGACTAAAATTCCCCTCAGGAATTTTGAACATTCCAAAACTGTTCATTATCCTCGAAAAAAAGAAGCCAAGGAAAGAACCGGTAAATAACGATGGCGCAAAGTTTCCTCCATTGCCTCCTGAGCCAAGTGTAATTGCCACTGCTATTGGCTTTAACAGCATAATAAGACCAAGAAATACCAGTAATGAAACAGTATCATTTATCGAAAAGAAATTACCCGTCATCATTTCAGATAAATCAACATTGGAGAGGTGTGTAATGCTGCGGTACCCTTCACCAAATAGTGGCGGAAACAGGTAAATAAGTCCGGCTAATAATAATCCTCCTGAAACAGCCTTTAAATAGGGGTTTAATTTAAAGCCTTTAATTTTTTGTTCCATAAACTTAAAGCTCCGTGCATAGTACAATGAAAGAAAACCACTTACTACACCCAGCAACAGATAGAACGGAACATTGTGGTAGTCAAATTCCTTTTTAAGAATGAAATTGAATAAAATGTTTTCCTGTAAAATTATTTTTGAACAAAGTACACCTGTAACAGAAGCAATCATTAAAGGAATAAAATAGCTTACCAGAGTTTCAGCAAGTAATACTTCAATTGCAAAAATTACTCCTGCAATAGGTGCATTAAATACAGCTGATATTCCTGCGGCCGCACCACAGGCTAGCATTAGTGTACGTTCCTGGTAATTTAAGTCTGTAATTCTTCCGAATAATGAACCAAAGGACGAACCTGTGGCAACAATGGGGGCTTCTAATCCGGCTGAGCCACCCAAACCAACGGTTAAAGCACTTGTTATAACATGCCTGTAAGTATTACCCGTAGGTATAAACGATGATTTTTTGGCAATAGCTTTAAGTACCATGGCTATTCCTTTCTCAAGCTGGCCTTTGTAAAAAAGTTGAACAATGATAACAGAACAAAAAATTCCTGCAGCGGGTAATAAAAAAAAGAAGCCTTTGCCGGGAAGAAAAAAGTGACGCAGGTAATGAACAATCGATTTTAACAATACTCCGGTTACTCCGGCAGATAAGCCGGTGAGTATTGCTATTACAATAATGTATTGCGGCCTTGTTAATTTACTGCGGGCAGCTAAAAATAACTTTTGAAGCTTATAACTTGTTGTATTCACTTGGTTGTTACAATTCCTGCAAATATAAAAAATGCAGGCACAGAAGTACCTGCATGTACATAACACTCAATCTACCTAAAAACTACTGCATGAAATCAGGTTGTTTATTATTTATTTTTTTAAATGAGTTTGTATCAAGAAGCGGTAAAAATGAGGGCGTTGAAATAACCATATCTGCATGAAATAATAAATTTTCATCAGAGGTACAGAAAGCTACACCCATTCCTGATTGCTGAATCATACATAAATCATTTTCACTATCGCCAATACAAATGCAGTTTTCAACCGGAATATCATATCTTTTTGAAAGATGAAGCAACGCATTTGTTTTGCACAAGTCATGACTACACGGGCTTTCCAGATTTTTGTAAAACCAGGAAGGTATAATAACCTCACCTGTTACTTTGCCTTCAAAATATTCTAAACGGTTTGCAATGGCAAAGTCAGCTCCAATTTTTGATTTAATATGGTCAGCTACCAACTGGTAACTATCGCTGATAATTCCTACAATATTTCCTTGTGATTTTAATTGAAGAACAACCTCTTCTGCATCATCAACAATGGGGATGGAGGCTGCTACTTTCAGCAGCTCTCCCATTGATAGGCCCTTGAGAAGGTTTGCAATTTTCTTGGTTAAAACGGCCGGGTTTTTCTCTGTTAGCCGGAGTCTTTTTAACTCATCTTCAAATAAAAATTTTTCGGCAAGTGTATCTATAAATCGCCCTCTAAGCAGCGTATTATCCATGTCAAAAACAACCATTTTCCGGAGTTTGTCGAGCTTTTGTTTTACTGACGAACCCAGTTCACCCGTAATTACTTTTACCTCACCCAACTCTTCCAGGTTTACAAGATTGTCGGTTCGTAATGTTGCTTTTTGTATAATAGCTTTTGATACCTCACTGCTCATTTTACCCAGTTGCTGCCAGGGTTTGCTTTTATTTTCAATATATCCGATATTAACTTCTTTTACTCTTGCCTGCATTAAAAACATGTCAATCAAAATGCCAATATCAACGCCATAGTCAGTAAAGAAATCAACTTTATTCAAAAATGATTTCTTGCCTGCAATCATACCACTTAATGGTTGTTGAAAAATTGATAACTCAGGAAAAAAGATCTTTAATAATGGTTTTGCCACTAATTCTGTTACTCTGCCTGCGTTTCTTGCAAAAGCTCCTTTCACAAAGTCACTTTCATTATTTAATATGGGTTCAATGAGCTTATTGATTGTTTTTTCAGGGTAAGGATGAATATCGGCATCAAGAAAAACCAGAATTTGATTGGTGGAACTTCTCAACCCATCCTTCATGGATGTGCCCTTCCCCTGTACTTTACTGGAAATAACTTTAGCCCCGGCCTCCCGGGCACGCAATACTGTTTCATCAGTACTGTTATCGTCCACTACTATTACTTCAGTAACAGATTTATCCAGTAAGCAAAACCTCACAACTTCTGCAATTGTATTTTGTTCATTTAAAGCGGGGATTATAACACTTACCATAATTTTTACTTTTTAAAGTTGCCGGCAATTCTATGCTGGATACTGTCTAATCTTTTTGTGATTTGTAATAGCTGTTGCTTGGCTTCCAGCTGTAATATGTGTAATGAGTCATTTTTCAGAATAAGTGATTTCCGTGCCTCTTTTAAGCGCTCCTTATCTCGTATAGTTACTGCAAGCATTACCGCTACAAAAACAAAAGCAAGAATAAATATTGCTGTCGTAAATTGTTTTAGCATGGCAGCAATTTGGGATACAAACATTAAAAACAGATTAAAAGCAAATTAAATATCAGGTATAATTAAAAAAGTGAAGGAATATTTATAGTAACGTGTTGTTCTATTAAATGAATTTGATATTGAATTTGTATTGCTCCTTGAAGCTCTGTAAAAAACTCCCGTAATTCTGTGGTTTTGTTGTTTAACCGCAGGGTGCACAAAGGTACCCGCAGAGGAAAGCAAAGAGGGGATTAAAATTTTTAATAATACAACATGTTAATTGGAATAACCGATACGTTGTGAGAGTTGCCGGCAGCCGGTATAGTTGATTTTGTATAACGCCAATTTGTTTAACTGTGCTGGGTTGCAATATAAGCTGTTTAATTCTGAACTGCTTCTGATGTGAAAACGGATTGAAAATACACCGGCTTACGGGGAAGCGATATATCAATGATGTTTAGTTTAAGATTTAACGGCACAGAAAACCAGACTATAATAAAACCAAGACATAATTCATTTTTGGCTTTTTCAGGGTTTCCCGAAATTTAAAACTATACAGTTTAATAATTGAGGGATTGTAAAACCTATTTGTTACATCTTCCTTACTTTTGGCACAAATCAACGAATATGAGTCATCAACTTTTGAAAGGAAAGAAAGGAATCATCTTTGGCGCACTGGATGAAAAATCCATTGCATGGAAAACAGCATTGAAATGTTATGAAGAAGGTGCACAGATTGTATTAACCAATGCACCTGTGGCACTGCGTATGGGTGAAATCAATAAACTGAGTGAGCAATGCGCCAATGCCCCGGTGATAGGTGCCGATGTGACGAATATGGACGATTTGAAAAACCTGTTTACAAAAAGTATGGAGCATTTTGGTGGCAAGGTTGACTTTGTACTTCACAGCATCGGTATGAGCCTGAACGTACGTAAGAGCAAGCATTATACAGAAATGAATTATGAGTGGAATGCAAAGACTTTGGATATTTCTGCTATGAGTCTGCACCGTGTACTCCGCACGGCCTGGGATATGGATGCTATTAATGATTGGGGAAGTGTGGTAGCCCTCACTTACATTGCAGCACAGCGTGTATTCCCTGATTATAATGAAATGGCTGATGCGAAAGCCTTGCTTGAAAGTGTAACACGCAGCTTTGGGTATCATTATGGTGTACGCAATAAAGTTCGTATCAACAGCATCTCCCAATCGCCAACACGTACCACAGCGGGCAGCGGTGTAAAAGGCTTTGATGGTTTTATAAATTATGCGGAGAAGATGAGCCCGCTGGGAAATGCAAGTGCTGAGGATTGTGCAAACTACATTGCACTCATGTTCAGCGACCTTACACGTATGGTTACCATGCAGAACTTATTTCACGATGGCGGTTTCAGCTTTACCGGCGTAACAGCAGATGTGATTGAGCAGATGGAGAAATAGTTGAATGGATAATTGAATAATGGATAGTTGATAATTTAAAATTCAGCAGCATGACGTGGATAGACATCGTTGGACATTTTGGTTCTTTTTTAAGCAGCATTACGTTTATGCCGCAGGTGTATAAAGCATGGCAAAGTAAAAGTGTGGGCGATTTGAGTATCTACACCATCCTGATTGTAACGTTCAGTACCATTGTATGGTTGGTGTATGGTATTGGTTATACCCTTTGGCCTGTAATCATCTGTAACTCCATTATCTGTTTTCTGAGCCTTGTACTGTTATATTTTAAGTTAGCATTTAAAAAATAATCAGCAGTTTTGCTGGCATGATTCAAAAGATAATTATCAGCATATGCTTTATGGGATGGTTGATTGTTGCCAAGGCACAGTCAACCATTTCTATTATACCCAAGCCGGTTGAGGTGAAAGTACTCAAAAGTAAAAGCGTTAATTTGAATGAGACCAGTAAAATTTTTTATCCGGCTGAGTTTGAAAAACAAGCAATCTATCTTAAAGACGAATTTCAAAAGCAAACCGGTGTTGTTTTGGGTTTAACCAAAACCGAAAGCTCAAATAAAATAGTATCAAATGGAATTTTTTTAATTGTAAGACCTAATAATGCATTTAAAGCAGAAGGTTATTCAATTATTGCACAAAACAGTGAAGTACGTATAATGGCCAATGACATCCGTGGTTTCATCAACGCTTTCCAAACCCTTCTACAACTCATTCCCATCAAACAACAATCTTCCATCACCATTCCTGCCGTTTCCATTGTTGATTATCCGCAATTCAGTTACAGAGGTATGCACTTAGATGTAGTGCGGCATATCTTTCCTGTGGACTATATCAAAAAGTATATTGACTACCTCACGTTTCATAAGTTCAATACCTTTCACTGGCATTTAACGGATGATCAAGGGTGGCGCTTTGAAACAACATCGTATCCAAAACTGAATTCCATCGGCAGTTGGCGGGATTCAACCTTGATTGGTCATTTCAAAGCCACACCTGCACGCTATGATGGCAAGCGTTATGGGGGCTATTATACCAAAGCAGACATTAAGGAAATATTGAACTATGCAAAAGTGCGTGGCATTACAGTGATTCCTGAGTTGGATATTCCCGGTCATAGTCGGGCTGCCATTGCTGCTTATCCGCAACTGAGTACAAAACCTGATACTACCTGGAATGTGGCCACCACCTGGGGCATGTACAACCGCCAAAACAATGTACTGGCGCCAAACGATTTCACCTTTCAATTTCTGAAAGACATTTTTAAAGAGCTCACGGATTTATTTCCTTCAACCTATATCCACATCGGTGGTGATGAATGCAGCAAGCTGTGGTGGAAACAGGATGCAAAAACACAAGCCTTCATCAAACAAAACAAATTGAAAGATGAAGTAGCCCTGCAAACCTACTTTATTGAATTTGTAGCAAAGCAGTTAAAACAGATGAACCGTACAACTGTTGGCTGGCATGAAATAACGGAAGGTGATGTGGATACCTCCGCTTTAATCATGAACTGGGCGGATGATGCCAAGGCCTTAAGCGCTGCAAAAAAAGGTTTCTCCATTATTATGACACCGGGCAAACCCTTTTATTTTGATCATTATCAAAGTAAAGATCCCAATGATAGCTTGGCGATTCATGGGTACAATTCAACTGAAGCCGTTTACAATTATCAAATCATTCCCGAAGCATTGAAGAAAGCCGGGCTTGCACATAAAATCATCGGCGGGCAGGGCAATGTGTGGACAGAGTATATGGAGTGGAGCACCAAAGTGGATTACATGATTTTTCCACGCATGACGGCTTTGAGTGAAAATCTTTGGAGCAAAAACAAAAACTACGGCGACTTTTTAAAGCGTTTGGATGCGGTGATGATTCCCCGTTATGAATTTTGGAAGAGCAGTTATTTTAAGGATTATAGAGTTTGGGGTAAGGAGAAATAGTTGATAGTTGATAGTTGATAGTTGATAGTTGATAGTTGATAGTTGATAG
>CAYPBV010000178.1:0-894 GCA_964409025.1 uncultured Chitinophagaceae bacterium
AACCGCCTACTGCACCTTCAAATTTAATTGTGGCAGGAACCACACGCAATTCAGTTTCTTTAAACTGGAATGCTGCATCAGATAACACGGGTGTTACAAAATATGATGTTTACGTAAACGGAGTAAAATCGTATGTAACTACTGCTACTAACTTTACTGTTTATAACTTACAAAACGCCCAAACTTATTTCTTTACTGTGCGTGCACGTGATGCAGCAAACAATGTATCGCCTGCAAGTAACCAGGTTACTGCACAACCGGTTCTTTCCGGCCTTCCATATAAGTATTACACATTTACAGGAACATGGAATAGTTTGCCAAATTTTGCAAATCTTGTTCCATTAACAGTTGGTACAATGCCAAGTGTAGCTATTACCCCAAGAACGCAGAACGATAACTTTGCCTTTCTTTGGGAAGGTCAAATCGTAATTCCTCAAACAGGTACCTACTATTTCAGAACAAATTCTGATGATGGAAGCAGGGTATGGCTTGGTGCGCTTAATGGCTCAATATCACCGTATGGGTTCAGTGCTCCACCAATTGTAGATAATGATGGATTGCATGGCGCTCAGAATCGTACATCTGTTGCATTAAATTTAACCGCCGGTGTTTATCCAATAGCTATAGCTTATTATGAGCAAGGTGGTGGTGAAACGATGACGCTTTCATGGCGTACACCATCTACAGGAACGTCCTATGTTACAATACCTTCCAGTGCATTTAGCGACCCTGTTGTTCCGGGCGGGCCGGCACCTGCTGCTCCGGATCACTTTTTTGCAACATCCGTTTCATTCAATCGTATTAATCTTGACTGGATTGATAACAGTAATAATGAAACCGGCTTTGAAATCTGGCGTTCTACCAACCCCACTTCAGGTTATGTAACAGTAGGTA
>CAYPBV010000178.1:904-6289 GCA_964409025.1 uncultured Chitinophagaceae bacterium
CAACATCATATGTTGACTCAACTGTACTTTCAAATACAACTTATTACTACGGAATCAGAGCAATCGGACAATTTGGTGAGTCTGCCTTGGTTCGAAATCTGAATACTGCAGAAGCAATCTGGAACTTCAATAACAATTATACAGATGCGAGTGGTAACGGACGCACACTTACACAAAATAATACGCCCACATTTGACGCTGCCGATAAGCGTGAAGGCACACATGCAGTAAGATTCAATGGAACAAACCAAAGTGCTACTATGCCCACTTCAGGGTCATTCCTGCAAACGGCTTATTCCGAAAAGACAATTGCTTTCTGGATGAAGTCAAATAACAATACAGGCAATAGAATTGTAGCAGATATTGGCGGAAACGATGATGGACTGGCAGTAAGGCTTGATGGCAATACACTTTTTGCCGGAATTGCTGCAAATAATGTGCGTGTAAGCATATCAACACCTTATAACAGCACTGCATGGAATCATATTGCAGTAGTCTATAATAGAAATTCCATCAGATTATTTGTAAACGGAGTTGAAGCTGCTTCTAATAATGCGCTTTCATTTACAACAACAACAACTACAACCGGTGCTTCACGTATTGGTGGCAATAATGGAAGTAATGCATTTAACACCGGAACCGGCTTCTTTAACGGATGGATTGATCAATTTGTAGTGTATGCCAATGCACTTACGGTTACCAACATCAACAGACTGATGAATGCAAATCCATTGCAGCAATCAGCAGCTACCACACCTGCGCTTCCTGCTTTGCCAGGCGTTCCTGCAAATCTTGTTGCCACAGGTGTTTCCACTTCCCGTATCTCTGTTTCATGGGATGATGTGGCAGATGAAAACTTCTACGAAGTATACCGCTCTTCTAATAATAACAGCAACTACGTATTGTTTAGAACCGTTCCTGCAAATACAACCTCAATCAGTGACTCCGGTTTATTTGCAAACTTTATAAACTATTACAAAGTACGTGCAGTTAATAATGGCGGTAGTACAGCCTTTAGTAATGAAGACAGTGCAAGAACACAGAATAATATTCCGGTTCTCAGCGCTATTACCAATAAGTTTATGAGGTTTGGTACCGTACTGGAAGTGCCTGTAGCCGCTTCAGATGCAGATCCTGAAACGTTAACAATCACTGTAAACAACCTGCCTTCATTTGGTACATTTGTTTCTACAGGTAATGGAACAGGAAATATTGTGTTTAATAATCCTGCATCTACCGGTATCCATAATGGTATTGAAGTAGTAGTTACTGATCAAAATGGCGGAAGCACAGCCATCACGTTTGACCTGGTAGTAAACGATAACTTCTTACCTGAAATAGGCGCAGTTGCAAATGTTACTATGAATGAGCAACAGGTACAGCAGATGAATATCTCTGCTACTGATCAAAATGCTTCTGATGTTCTAACATGGAGCTTTAGCGGATTGCCCTCTTTTGCAGCACCTGTTATTAATGGAGGTTCTGTAACAATTAACCTCACACCGGGTCTTTCAGATCATGGAGTTTACAATGTTACTGCTACGGTTGATGATGGAAATAGTGGTGTTGCCAGCCGCACATTTGTAATTACTGTAAATAATGTAAATCCCAACAAAAAAACATTCATCAACTTTACTGATGGAAGTCTGCAATCTCCGGCGCCATGGAACAATACAAACAAGCCTACTCCATCACTGAATGATAATTTTGCCAATCTTTTAGATGAAACAGGTACTAACTCCGGAATTGGCCTGAGAATCACAAGCCCATGGCAAAACCTTGGCAATGCAACAAATACACTGGGTGTAAATACAGGTAATAATTCAGGCGTTTATCCTGATAACGTTATACGCTCCTGTTATTTTACAAACGCTGCTGTTCAAACAATTCAGATTCATGGCTTGAATCCTGCATTCAAATATAACTTCACGTTCTTTGGAAGCAGAGGTAGTGTAACAGACGACCGCACAACCATTTATACCATTAATGGTACAAGTGTAACATTAAATGCAGCAAGCAACTCGCAAAACACAGTAAATATTAACGGCCAGCAACCTGCCGGTGACGGTACATTAGTACTTACACTTGCAAAAGGTCCATCCTCATCATTTGGTTATCTAAATGCAATGGTTATTGAGAGCCTTTATGATGATGGAAGTGCGCCTGCTAAACCAAGAAATCTTACTGGAACCTTATTGCCTAATAATAATGTTAGGTTAAACTGGATAGATGCAGCTTATAATGAAACAGCATATCAGGTATATCGTTCAACTACTAATTTACCGGGTTCATTTACGTTGCTCAATCCTGGTGGTAATAATGCCAATACTGAAACGTATACAGATGCTACTACTACTGGTAATACAACTGTTTACTATTACGTAAAAGCTATTAACAGTGTTGGTGGTTCACCTGAAAGTGATACGGTTTCTGTTACTGTTCCAAATGTTGCCCCTTCATTAAGCCCAATTGCAAATGTTGCAATGAAAACTGAGCAGGTGGTTAATGTAAATATTACTGCTACTGATGCTCCGGGGGATGTAATAACATTGAGTGTTTCCGGCTTACCGTCATTTGCAACATTTACTGATAATGGTAACGGAACAGGGGTTATTACTATTACACCGGGAAATACAATTGTTTCAGTTCCTTCAGTTACTGTAACTGCTACCGATAACTTTAATGCAAGCAGCAGCCGTCAGTTCAGTATTTCTGTATCAGATAAAGACATCAGTACCTACCTTGTAAACTTTAATCAGGTATTACCAGTTACAAGTCCATGGAACAGCTTTAACAGTGCTCCACTTGCAAATACTTCTGTCACAAATCTCAGAGATGAAGCTGGTGTGGTATCTGGTATATCTGTAACACTTGTAGATGCATGGGATAATGCTAATGATGTGGGAGCTTCAACAGGAACAAATAGCGGTGTATATCCTGATAATGTAATGCGTACTGCATATTTTGCAAGCTCTACGGCTGCAAGACGTATCAGAATTTCCGGACTTTCAACTGCTCCCGGCGTTAAGTATAATCTTAAATTCTTTGCTAGCAGAGGTGGTGTGAGTGATGTTCGTAATACGATTTATACTTACAGCGGACAATCAGTTACATTAAATGCTTCAAACAATACTTCTAATATTGCACAGTTGCAGGGTGTAACACCAAATGCTAGTGGAGTAATAGAGTTTACTGCACAGAAAGAAGCAACCTCATCATTTGCATACATAAATGCTTTGGTAATTGAATCATTTGTTGATAATGGATTACCAATTGCACCTTCAGATCTGAAAGTTTTTGCCAAAACAAACAGTTCTGTTCAGCTTAATTGGACTGACAAGTCAAGTAATGAAGATGGATTTGAAATACACAGATCAACATCTTCAAACGGAACATATACGCTCATTCACACAACAGCTGCAAATGTGAGCTCATATATTGACGGTGGGTTATCTGCAAATACAGTGTATTATTATAAAGTACGTGCAAGAAAACTTCCTGATTATTCAGCATTTACGAATGTAGCCGGAGCTTCTCCATTGCAGTTTTCAGTGTATATGAATTTCAATCAGGATAATCCTGCACCTGCACCATGGAATAATACAAATGAAGGACCTATTCCTGATGATGTGTATCCAAATCTGTTCAATGTTAACAGTAATCCAACAGGTATTAATATGACAGTTGTGGGTACAGCTTTTAATGGTGTAAATCCATTTGGTGTGAATACCGGAAATAACAGTGGTGTATATCCTGACCGTGTAATAAGTACAACATGGTGGTTAGATGCTAATACAACAGCCATGCTCCGCTTTGACGGATTGAGTATTGCAGCTACATACAATTTCACTTTCTTCGCCAGCCGTACATGTGATGGTTGCGACAGAACAACAATCTATACCATTAACGGAAGGAGCGTGTCGTTAAATGCTGCCAATAACTCAGCAACAACTGTAACCATAACAGATGTAACTCCTGATGAAAATGGATCTGTTTTAATTGAAATCAGAGCAGGAGGTTTATCCGCGTTCGCTTACGTTGGAGCTATTGTAATAGACTCTTATACAAAAGGTGTGGTAGATGAAAATTCAAACAGTGGGGAAGGAATGATAGTAAGTGGTGGTGGCAGGCGTAACAGTCCTTTGCGCACATCACAAGAACCTTTAGTTCGTGTTGACAGATCCGCAACAGGAGTTCTGCAAAACAGTCAAAAGAATGATGTTGGATTATTCCCTAATCCTTTTGCGGAAAACATTTCAATACGATTTGAGCTTACAGCCAATACAGAAAGATTAAATGTTTTTGTTAGAGATATAGCAGGACGTACTATACTTACTAAAGAGTTGAGAAACTTACCAGCTGGTCCCTCTCAACAAAATCTTGGTTTGGATGGAAATAAATTAAAGCCGGGAATTTACTTTGTAACCGTTACCGGATTACCTGGTAATGAAGTAAAAACAGTTAGGATTGTTAAGAGCAAATAAGCTTTTTCGAAAAACCTGATAGACCAATTAAAAGAGGTTGCCATTGTGCAACCTCTTTGTTTAAGTAAAATCCACATAAATTAATAATTGTACAGACATTTACAGAAATAATAATGGTAATAATCTAAAGATGGTTAACACAAGAATAAACGGATTTGATGTATTACGGGCAGTAGCTATGTGGTTAGGCGTGGTATTACACAGTATTATTGTTTATAAATCAGAGGCTGAGCCTAACTGGCCGCATGAAAACGAATCTTACAACGCATTAAATCTTATTTATGATTTCATTCATATTTTCCGCATGCCTTTGTTTTATATGGTAGCAGGTTTTTTTTCCTGTATGGTTATTTATAAATCAGGAAGTTTGTTTTTTGTAAAGCAACGTGCAAGGCGGATACTTGTTCCTTTTATAGCAGGGCTGATTGTTATTGTACCATTGAGTTTATTTCCTTTTAGTTTTAATCAGTTTTATTATGTTGAGAAAATGAATCTTACAGATGCATTTCAAAAAAGTATTTACGATTTGCTGAAATGGAAGGGGATGGCTCATTTATGGTTTTTGTATTACTTACTATTTTTTTATGCCATAGCAATAGTTGTTGTAAAAGTGCATAGGAATTTAGAATTACGTGCACCAGGTATCCCTTTTTGGGTACGGGTTTCATCTGCGTTCATATTATTACCGGCAGCCCTTTCTGCTGTTCTTATTTTTTTTCATTCATACATGCCACCTGTATACACAGGAATCAAACCCAATCTTTTTTTTCTTTTATATTACGGATTGTTTTTTTTGTTCGGATGGTATTTGTTTCAAATGCAGGAATTGTTGCATGTTTTAAAAAAATCAGGAATTTTGTTTACACTCGCAGGAGTACTTCTTTTCATTGTAAGATGGAAT
>CAYPBV010000179.1:0-6118 GCA_964409025.1 uncultured Chitinophagaceae bacterium
GCACAACGTTTCATCACTGTGATTCCGGAAATTGATATGCCCGGACATACCAATGCTGCATTGGCATCTTATCCTGAATTGAATTGTAATCCTAAAGACCCTATACCCAAACTCTACACCGGTACAGAAGTTGGTTTCAGCACATTATGTACAACTAATGAGAAAGTGTATGCGTTTGTTGAAGATGTGATTACTGAACTGGCAGCCCTCACTCCCGGACCTTATCTTCATATAGGTGGTGATGAAAGTCTGGTTACACCTAAAGAAGAGTACATAAAGTTTATGAATCGGGTGCAACCCATTGTTACAAAATATGGAAAGCAGGTAATAGGTTGGGATGAAATTGCAACCGCTACGTTACAGCCCGGCACCATTGCACAACATTGGGCTGATACTCTTAATCCTGTAAAAGCAGTGGCACAGGGTGCAAAAATCATCATGAGTCCCTCTACACGGGTGTATCTTGATATGCAGTATGATTCTACTACCAAACTGGGTTTAAACTGGGCATCTTATATTGAAATCGATCAATCCTATAACTGGAATCCGGCAGCATTGGTAAATGGCGTTGAGCAATCAGCTATTGTGGGCATCATTGCTCCTTTATGGACAGAAACAATTGTTACAATGAGTGATATTGAATACATGCTTTTTCCACGTTTACTCAGTTATGCTGAAATTGGATGGTCGCCTCTTGCAAACAGAAGCTGGGATGAGTATAAGAATCGATTGGCTCATCATGGACTTTATCTTAAGTCTCAGAATATTAATTTTTATAAAAGCTTGCAAATAAATTGGAAGTGATGTCGTACCAATGATGAAGTACTTTTAAAAGGTTGAATATTTTATACTATTTCATGGAATTATATAAAATTCGGCGGTTTGTAGTAGAGTTTCTACATAAAACTTTCAACAGGAATATATAATATTGCAAATAGGTGTTTTTCATAGGTTAGCAACGGCCGACTCTTTTTAGAGACGGCCTATTTTTTTGCCCTGTCATTTCTTATAACCGGACCACTAAACTGGCAATTGAAAAATGTAGCTGCAGAATTAAAAATCATAGCATCAGGTAAGCCATAATACCGGAATATACAATTTGCAAATACTATTTTTTCTGTGTTGGCATTTAAAAGAATTTGTTTCCCTGCTCTGGAAGGGTAAGCAAAATGAAACGTGCAATTATTTACACTAACAGGTATTTGTGATGTAATGTTGCCGATACGTCCTATGCTTTCTGCAAATACATTTAAAATAGTAGTACTGTACCAGCCCTGCTGCCTTATATCAAACAATTGAATACATCTACCGGCAATATTACCGCCATCAATTGTATAATTTCCTGCCTGTGCTTTACCATACCTGCCGTTCGAAAACAAAGTATGAATACTGCCCCAGCTGTAAATACCCCTTATAATATTCCCTTTTTCCTGTGCCTGACCAGTGGCAAAACCTACTTTGGCATCACCACAGCGTATGTTTTCAAATAAAAGAATATCAGCGTTAAAAGTTTTTCCGTTGGGGCTAATCAGGTAATCAATTGTGAAATTTCCAACATGCAGATCATGTATTTTCAGTCCTGTAGAACCATTGCTGTTTTTTGTGCCATCATAGTCAATAACTAAACCTGCATAAAGTTCTGAGCATTTGCCCTGCGCATCAGTAAATGAATCAAACGGAATATTATAATACTCTGAATCTTTAAGCTGCGGCACTTTAAAGCGACCTGTAATCGTTAAATTATTTATTTCGGAACCTTTGTTAAGTTGCAAACCAATTGCAAAACCTTCTGTAGCTGTATAGTCTAGTGTGGTACCTGTACCACTGTCCCAAAAAGATGATTCGCCATAAATATGAATGGTGCAGCCTACATAAGCCTCTTTATAAATTGCAGCAACTGTAAGCGGTTTACTGAATGCATATTTACCTCTGGGAATAAAAAAATCCCGGGTGTTTTGATTTGCCAGAACCGTATTGATTCCCTTTTGTAATACTCCTGCATTGTCTTTAAGGTATCCTGCTCCAAACCATTTGGCACTAAAGAAATTATTATAAGCTCCTTCAGGAAAAACAGAGAGCGAAGTATCAAAAATCCATTGATGTGCGTACGCATCAATAATGCCGCCACGTATAGTGCCTTTTCCACTGAGTTTACCCTTACTTCCAAATTTAATTATTGTGCCTTTTGGAATAGTCCATGTATTAGAAATAGTCGTATCCTTATTAATGAAAATATCCTGCGCATTGCAATAGCTAAAAATAAATAGAAGTAAGAAAAAACAGAGATATCTCAGATTTTTCATTGTTTATCATTTTAGTAGCAACTAAGTTAGCAAAAGACACTGGTGGCGCAATCCGGATTAACGTTTATTCAACTTTCATGAATATAATTTATATTTCAGTTCTAAAATAGTTGCTGAATGTTCAAACAATTTTTCTATGTTCTAGCATGTACAGGTATTGCTTTCTCTTTACATGCACAGTCAAATGAACCTGCATTTGATGTTAATGCTTATTTCAAGCCATTAAAATGGCGTTCTATCGGCCCATTTCGTGGAGGACGTTCCAACTGTGGTTCAGGTGTACCCGGGGACATCACTACTTATTACATGGGTACTACAGGTGGTGGCCTCTGGAAAACTGATGACATGGGCTTAACGTGGCGAAATATTTCTGATGGCTATTTTAAAACCGGAAGTGTAGGCGCTATTGCAGTGCCTGAAAGCGATGCGAATGTAGTATACGTAGGCATGGGAGAGCATGCCGTTCGTGGCGTAATGACGCATCATGGTGATGGAATTTATAAAAGTACAGATGCCGGTAATACATGGAAAAAAATGGGATTGGATGCAACACAGCACATTTCAAGAATTGTGGTGCATCCCAATGATCCCAACAATTTGCTGGTAGGTGCGCAGGGTGCGTTGTACAGTAAAAGCAAAGAACGGGGTATTTATAAAAGTACAGATGGTGGTGTAACCTGGAAAAATGTGTTGTACATAAATGATCAAACAGGTTGTGCAGAACTGAGTATGAATATGAATAACCCCCGCATCATCTATGCCGCTATGTGGGAGCATGGTCGCAAGCCCTGGCAGGTAATGAGTGGTGGCCCCGGCAGCGGATTGTATAAAAGTACGGATGGTGGCGATACATGGGAAAAGCTAACAAATGGATTGCCCAAAGAAATGGGAAAAATGAGCATCGCTGTGTGCCGTAGTAACAGCGATAAAGTATATGCACTTATTGAAAGCGATAGTGAAAAAGAAGCAGGCGGATTGTTTGTAAGTGATAATGCCGGGGCAAGCTGGCGAAGAGTAACTGAAGACCACCGCCTTGTACAAAGAGCATGGTATTATATTGAATTGTTTGTAGATCCGCTTAATGATCAGGTGGTATATGTATTGAGCGCTCCAGCACTTCGTTCAAAAGATGGTGGTAAAACATGGGAGCAACTGAGTGGTACACACGGCGACTATCACGATTTGTGGATCAATCCAAAGAATTCAAAAAATATGATTATCTCCAATGATGGAGGTTCATCCGTAACTGTAAATGGCGGCGAAACCTGGAGCCCTCAAAATAATATGCCCACGGCTCAGTTTTACAGGATAAATGTAGATAATCAGTTTCCCTATCGTATCTATGGAGGTCAGCAGGATAACACTTCGGTTTCCATTGCACACCGTGAGCCGGGCAGTGGAACAATTTCTCCATCCAGCTGGACGTATAGTGCAGGGGGGGAAAGTGCGTTTCTTGCCTTTGATCCTGATAATCCTAGATATGTAATGGGCGGCAGCTACCAGGGTACCATTGAAGTGCTGGATACAAAAGCTTTTGCCGGCACTAATGTAATGGCAGCGCCCATTCAATATCTGGGCAGAGATGCAAAAGATATGAAGTACCGGTATAACTGGAATGCACCCATCATCTGGAGCAAACATGAGCCGGGTACGTTTTACCATGGGGCACAACTCTTACTTAAAACAACAGATATGGGTAAAACATGGAAAGAAGTTTCGCCTGACCTTACCCGTAATGAAAAAGAGAAGCAGGGAAAACCCGGTGTACCATATACCAATGAAGCCGTAGGTGCAGAAAACTATGGTACACTGGCATATGTACTTGAATCACCTTTGGAAAAAGGAGTTATCTACACAGGCAGTGATGACGGGCTTGTATATCTTACACGTAATAATGGTGCTACATGGACAAACGTAACTCCCGCAGGTTTACAGGAATGTTTGATTAATGCCATTGAAGTATCGCCTCATGATAAAGCAACTGTATATATTGCTGCTACACGTTATAAATTTAATGATCACAATCCCGGTTTATACAAATCAACTGATTATGGTAAAACATGGACAAAAATAACTAATGGTATTCCTTCAAATGCGTTTACAAGAGTGGTGCGTGAAGATGAAGTGCGAAAAGATTTATTATTTGCAGGTACAGAGCTGGGTGTTTTTATTTCATTTGATGGAGGAAAAGAGTGGAGTGCATTTCAATCCAACCTGCCTGTAACGCCTGTTACTGATTTACGCATTCACAAGGGAGACCTGATTGCTGCTACCAGCGGCCGCAGTTTTTGGATACTGGATGATTTGCATGTGCTTCGTCAATATAAAAAAGAGCAGGGTGTTGTTTTATACAAACCGGAAGATGCCCTCCTTATGAACGGTTTTAGCAGTATGAACAGCAGTAACCCTTCAGGTGTAAATAGCAGGGCAGGCGTAAACCCTGCAAACGGAGTTGTTATTTATTATCAATTGCCCGATGTAAATGCAACAGATATTGTATCGCTTCAAATAAAAGATGCAACAGGAAAAACCATCAGAAGCTATAGTTCAAAGCCCGATAGTTTGTACAAGTATTGGGATGGAGCACCATCAGCTAATCCTGTTTTACCAAAGCAAAAAGGATTGAATCGTTTTGTATGGGATATGCGTTATTCCATATTAACAGGTATTCCCAATACCTATATTGAAAGCAGTTATAGTGGGCACAAAGCAATTCCCGGCACATATACATTAGTATTAAATGTGGGAGATAAAGAATTGAGCACGCAAGCAGTTATCAGTCCTAACCCACTTTATACAACCAATGCAGCAGCTTATGCCGAGTATGATTCTTTTATGAGTTCATTGGAACAAAACATTAACCAAATGCATCAATTGGTAAATCAGTTGTATGCCAAACGCCTCCAGATTGAAGACTTACTCGGGCATTTACCATCAGAAAACAGACTGGACGCCATTCAAAAAGAAGCACTATCCCTCATTCAAGCATTGAAGCTTTGGGATGAGGATATGATTCAGCGCAAATCAAAAGCGTATGATGATGTAGAAAACTTCCCCAATAAATTTACTGCCAATTATATGTTTTTGAGAGATCAGTCAGAAAGTGATTTACCACAAATTAACCAACCGGCTATCGATCTCAAAAAGCAATTAGATGTGGAGTGGACAATTTTACAAAAACGGGCTCAGGATATTGAAACACGTATTGCAGGTTTAAATAAACAGTTAATTGATGCCGGTGTAGGACCTGTTTGGTCAAAGTAAATAGAACATTAAACAATAGCCCTTCTGCTCACGCATATGTTGGCGGAAGGGTTTTTTTATTTACATTAATTTTTTGCTTGTTCAGTAAATTACATTTGATAAGAGCAGGTAATTTCTTTAAATTGTTCATCGGCTTATCTCATAAGTAAATTGCATTCCTGTGTATAAACATATTCTATTAAGTTTATGGTGCTTCATTGTAATGTTTTCATCATTGCAGGCACAGCAATGCCCGGACAATATTGGATTTGAAAACGGCACTTTTAATAACTGGAAAACACATATAGGAGGTGTAGCTGCCATTTCGGGTGCAAATGTTTTTTCTTTAATTGAATCCGGCCCCATTTCCGGGAGGCATGAACTTTTTTCACGAGCAGAGCACTCAGGTATTTATGATCAGTTTGGCAATTTTCCGGTAGTGTGTCCAAACGGAAGCGGGTATTCAGTTAAATTAGGTAATACATCAGGTGGGGCACAAGCTGAGGGAATATCCTATGAGTTTACCATTCCTGCAAATAGAAATGAATACACCTTAACATACTATTATGCTG
>CAYPBV010000180.1:0-407 GCA_964409025.1 uncultured Chitinophagaceae bacterium
ATATAGAAGCGTTTAATCAACTCAATTTCTCAGATGAGCATTTACTTTTCATAAAATTGATTGCAAGTGATAAAACATATAAAGAAATTGCAAAAGAAATGAAAACGAATGAACGACATATTGATTACTTACGAAATCATTTTTTTGAATTGTATGAAGTAAACAGTAGGTTGGGTTTAGCAATGAAAATTATTGAAAGCGGATTGCTCATTTAATAAAAAATCCTTCAACAAAAGCTGAAGGATTTTTTCGTTATTGTTGAATACATTTCTTACCAATCCTGCTTGGCAGTACCTGCTTTAATAGCTGCCAGCGCATTAGCTTCGCCCAATAAAGCGGTGAGCTTGTTACCTTTGCCATCATGGCCTTTTGCAATATAGCCACCCTTTGCGGTACGGCTGATTACG
>CAYPBV010000180.1:417-6071 GCA_964409025.1 uncultured Chitinophagaceae bacterium
ATTCTTTTCTTTTGTCTTTACGTTATAAGCTGTGAGTTGCATACGTATGAATTTGAGTTAGTAAATAAATTGTTGTTCTAAAAGCCGCCACAAGCTAAACCAAGGCGGTTTATGAAGGCAAAAGTAAAGGTTCATGGGCAAAAGGGATAGATTTGCTTTTCCACACCGTACCCGCCATAGGCTTGACGAAGGCGGACAAGAGCTCAACACATTGAAAATCAAATAAAAAAGCGACTTTTCAGTCGCTTTCCTTTATAATTTAATCAGCATTTTCGCCTTATTTTAACCCTCTATCAACTATCATCTGTAAACTATCAACTCCTCCTACACATCAATCTTCGCATACTTGGCGTGGCTTTCAATAAACTCTCTGCGGGGTGCTACTTCATCACCCATGAGCATACTAAACACACTGTCTGCTTCCGCTGCGCTTTCAATTGTTACACGTTTTAATGAACGGGTAGCCGGGTTCATGGTTGTTTCCCAAAGCTGGTCGGCATTCATTTCACCCAAACCCTTGTAGCGCTGAAAACCCACACTGTCTTCCTTACCCCCGCCAATTCTGAGGGCAATCGCTTTGCGTTCCTCATCCGTCCACGCATAGGCCTGTTCCTTTCCTTTCTTTACCAAATACAAAGGCGGCTGGGCAATGTACAAATACCCCTGCTCCACCAATTCTTTCATATAACGGAAAAAGAAAGTAAGAATCAAAGTAGCAATATGACTTCCGTCCACATCAGCATCCGTCATAATGATGATTTTATGATAACGGAGCTTTGATAAATCCAATGCCTTGGGGTCTTCAGGCGTACCAATCTTTACACCCAATGCGGTGAACATATTACGTATCTCTTCATTATCATAAATCTTATGCTCCATCGCCTTCTCCACGTTCAATATTTTACCACGAAGGGGAAGAATAGCCTGGAAGCTTCTGTCACGGCCCTGCTTGGCTGTACCACCGGCTGAGTCACCCTCAACGAGGTACAACTCACAACGCTCAGGGTCACGGTCACTGCAATCAGCCAGTTTACCGGGCAAACCACCGCCGCTCATTACTGTTTTACGTTGTACCAGTTCACGGGCTTTGCGTGCTGCTGCTCTTGCCTGCGCTGCTAAAATAATTTTCTGAACAATGTTCTTCGCATCTCTTGGATTTTCTTCGAGGAAAGCTTCCAGCGTTTTACCTACTGTGCTCTCTACTATACCTGCTACTTCACTGTTACCGAGTTTGGTTTTCGTTTGACCTTCAAATTGCGGTTCAGGCACTTTAACTGAAACAATAGCTGTTAATCCTTCACGAAAATCATCGCCTTCCACATCTACTTTTGCTTTTTCAAACAAGCCTTCCCTTTTGCCATACGCTGTAAAAATTCTTGTAATAGCACGGCGGAAACCGGTTACATGCGTACCACCTTCAATGGTATTAATATTATTTACGTAAGAGAAAATATGCTCGTTGTACGAAGTATTATACATCATGGCTACTTCCACCGCTACATTCGTTACCTCATCACGGCCTTCCATGTATATCACTTTCGGTAGTAATGCATCACGCTTGCCATTTTTATCAATCAACTCTACAAATTCAATAATACCACCTTCGCTGTAAAACGTTTTGCTGAAAGAAGAACCATCATCATTCACTTCACGCAAATCATTCAACGTAATGCGGATGCCTTTATTCAAAAACGCCAGCTCACGCAAACGTGCTTCTAAAATTTCTTTCTTGTATGTGGTTACAGTAAAGATGGTAGCATCGGGCCAAAAGTGAACACGGGTTCCTGTTATTTCACTGGTGCCAATTTCACGCACGGCATATTGCGGAATACCAATATTATATTCCTGCTCAAATATTTTTCCTTCACGCTGTACGGTTACATGCAGTTTGGTGGAAAGAGCATTTACACAACTCACACCCACCCCGTGCAAACCACCTGATACTTTGTAAGAACCCTTATCAAACTTACCACCCGCATGCAACACCGTCATTACCACTTCCAGTGCACTGCGTTTTTCTTTTGTATGCATAGCAGTAGGAATTCCACGGCCGTCATCCTGCACGCTGATGCTGTTATCTTCATGAATGTTTACGGTAATATTTTTACAATAACCTGCCAGCGCTTCATCAATTGAGTTATCTACTACTTCATATACCAGGTGATGCAAACCTTTCTCACTGATATCGCCAATATACATGGCGGGGCGTTTACGAACGGCTTCCAGTCCTTCCAGCACCTGAATGCTGTCGGCTCCGTAATTTTTTTCCTGATTTACTGCGCTGTTAATGGGGGTTGTAGCTTCAACTGTATCCTGCAATTCTGTACTCATAAAATGCGTCTCAAAAATCTTGATTGGTGAGTGAAAAAACGATTCTGACAAAAGTAAGGAAAAGGCATGGGTTGACCCCATTTTAACTGTGATTTTTGACTGAAAAAATCCACATTTTCCGGGTTGTTTGTGGAGATATTTTTGGGTAGCAATAAAAGCCTGAATCGAAATCTGAAAAATTGAATTTTCAGTTGTAAAAAAACGGATATCTCAATCATTTAACAGCTGCAAAAAAACATCACTCTTGGCTTTAGAAAGCAACCATCAAATCCTCCATTCTACTTCTCCAAACTGAAAAGTTGTTAAGCCATCAACACCTGTTATCAGTTCACCTTGAGTATTTACCCCTTTAATGATAGTTTCAAATACACGGCTGCCCTGTTTTAGCTTCACCTTTTCATCTTTACAGAATAAAAGCCAGTTATAAGGTTCAAAAAAACACATTGGATCATCACGAAGGCGCTCCATTGCATCTACTATTGCTGCCTGCAACTGTTGGGCAATCACTTTTATTTCTTCATCTTTTCCTGAAATCTGTTTGATCGAAACCGGATTTTCTAAAAATTCCGGAAACTGTTTTTGCAATACATTTACTCCAATACCTGCTACTGCCCAATTGAATTGATTACCCTTCACCACATTTTCAATTAAGATACCACCCAACTTTCGATTATGCCAATATAAATCGTTAGGCCATTTAATTTTCATTTCATTACCGGTATAAGATTGAAGCACCTGTGTTGCAGCCACAGCCACAGCACATAGTAATGAAAAGCCCTGTGCCGTATTGAGGAAATCAGGCATTAATACAATACTCAAACTCATACTTTCGCCTCTGGGACTTTGCCAGCTTTTGCCCCTCTGCCCTTTGCCTACCGTTTGATGATAGGCCAGTACTGCCATACCATTTGTCAACCGCTTATGCCCCTTTGGCAGAGCTTTACCATGGATCCACCCCATGGCATAGTTGTTGGTACTTTCTACTTCATCCAGCTCAATGAGTGTTAAATGGTTTTTTTTGGCGCTCATGTAATGGAACTTTATTTAATTTTGGCAAAATAAAATCAAAAGATGTTCTTTCTGATTATGAAGAACATTTACTAATCACAAAAATAAAAGGCATTTGAGTACACTATCGCTCCTTACTTCACAGCAAAAACAATCAAAAGCAACTACCCGTATTAACAGAAACAGCAAGCTTTTTAAAACCATTGTTCAGGCTGTTCAGGAAAAAAAAGCAGAAGCCATTATAAGTCTTGATTTGCGTAAGATACCTGAAGCTGTGGCCGATTTTTTTATTATTTGCGAAGCTACCAGCACTACACAGGTAAAAGCAATAGCTGATAATGTAGAACAAAAAGTAAAAGAACAGTGCCATGAGCTGCCTTACCGCCATGAAGGTACACAAGCAGCACAATGGGTATTGGTAGATTATATAAACATCGTTGTACATATCTTTCAGCCCGATACCCGGAAATTTTACCGTCTTGAAGAAATGTGGAGCGATGCACAGGTACAGGAGCACTTATAAAATTTTAGAAATTTCCGAAACATTTCAGCGTTCAATTGTAATAGTATTATAATACATAAAATCCCAAAAGGAACAACAATCAAATAATAGAAAAGATGAGTAAGCAAGAGAATAACGCAGATAACAGTGGCGGTAGTAATGAACCACGTAAAATCTTCAAGTTTAATATTTATTGGATTTACGGCCTGGTAATCGTTGTATTATTAGGTTTTCAATTATTCAGAGGCTTTACACCGGATGCTGTTCGCACATCACAACGTGTGTTTGAAGACAGCATGCTTATGAAAGGCTATGTAGAAACCTATGTAATTATTACCAATAAAGATTTAGTAAGGGTAAAACTAAAGCCTGAAGCCTTTAATGACCCTGCAATAAGCAAATTGATAGCCACCGAAACTACAAGGTTAAAAATTGACAAAACCAAAGGCCCTCATTTTGAATTTACCATTGCAGACAGTAAAGCCTTTGACGAGCGCATCCAAAAGATTACAGATAACAATCAGGCATTAACAGGCAAACCCGTGGGCAGATACGATAAAGAAGAAAACTGGCTGAGCCCTGTATTGAGTTTAATTTTACCTGTACTTGTATTGATTGCACTTTGGGTACTGCTCATGCGCAAAATGAATGCTGGTGGTGGTGCCGGCCCCGGCGGTGGCGGCATCTTCAATATTGGAAAATCAAGAGCACAATTGTTTGATAAAGGCACAAAAGTGAATGTTACTTTCCAGGATGTAGCGGGGTTGGATGAAGCCAAAGTGGAAGTAATGGAAATTGTAGACTTTTTAAAACAACCAAAAAAATACACAGCACTCGGCGGTAAAATTCCAAAAGGCGCATTATTAGTAGGTCCTCCCGGTACGGGTAAAACACTGCTGGCAAAAGCAATGGCCGGCGAAGCACAGGTTCCGTTCTTCAGCATCAGTGGTTCTGATTTTGTGGAATTGTTTGTGGGCGTTGGTGCAAGCCGTGTGCGTGATTTGTTTAAACAGGCAAGAGAAAAAGCGCCCTGCATAATTTTTATTGATGAAATTGATGCCATTGGTCGTGCACGTGGAAGAAATGCAATTGTTAGTAATGATGAACGTGAAAATACACTAAACCAGCTCTTGGTGGAGATGGATGGTTTTGGCGGCGATACCGGTATCATCATCCTTGCAGCTACAAACAGACCCGATGTATTGGATAGTGCCTTGCTGCGTCCCGGTCGTTTTGATCGTCAAATATCGATTGACCGCCCTGATGTAAAAGGCCGTGAGCAGATCTTTAAAGTACATCTGAAACCAATTAAAGTATCTGAAACACTTGATATCCATAAACTGGCTGAGCAAACTCCCGGTTTTGCAGGTGCTGATATTGCCAATGTATGTAATGAAGCGGCATTGATAGCAGCACGTAAAGGCAAAGCGGCTGTGGATATGAGCGATTTCCAGGATGCTATTGACCGTGTAATCGGTGGTCTGGAAAAGAAAAACAAACTCATAAGCCCCGAAGAAAAAGAAATCATAGCATATCATGAAGCAGGTCATGCCATTTGCGGATGGTTTTTAGAACATGCCTACCCCTTATTAAAAGTAACCATAGTACCACGTGGTACAGCTGCTCTTGGTTATGCGCAATACACACCTAAAGAACAATATTTGTACAATACAGATCAATTGATTGATCAAATTTGTATGACGCTTGGTGGCCGTGCAGCAGAAGATATTTTCTTTGGAAAAATTTCTACCGGTGCACAAAACGATTTACAGCAAATCACACGCATTGCTTACTCTATGGTAAGTGTATATGG
>CAYPBV010000181.1:0-6039 GCA_964409025.1 uncultured Chitinophagaceae bacterium
GAGTAGTTGAAATAAGAGCCAGCCAATGGGAGAATAAGAAAGGAAAAGATTAAAACCAGAAAGTAAAGCGGAAAAATGCGTAAGGCTCTGCGTATAAAAAAGTTTCTTTTTGAAAACCCTGAAGTAACTTCAAACTCTTTTAAGGCAAGATAGGTTAACAAAAAGCTGGAAAGAACAAAGAAAAAATCAACGCCTGCATATCCATACTTAAAAAAAGGAGTGGTGTGAAAAAGATAGATTGATAGAAATGCAAAGAAACGAAGCGAGTTGAGCCCTTCTATTTTCATTTTTGCTGAATAATTGAAACGATATTAATTGTTTGCAAAGTGTTTTTCAATCTCCTTACTTTATTTCAAAGCATCTATCTCTTCAATTATTTTTCGGTCGTTACTTAATCTTGGTACTTTATGCTGACCCCCCAATTTTCCTTTGCTTTGCAGCCACGTATTAAAGGTACCTTTTTCAACAGGCCGAACAAATGGTAAGCGAAGTGCCATATTTTTATGCCGCTTGGCTTCATAATCACTGTTGATATTTTTAAGTGCAGTATCCAGCTCAAACACAAAGTCATTTAGCCCTACGGGAAATTTTTCAAACTCAATTAACCACTCATGTGCTCCTGTATTATTATGTGTAAAGTAAATGGGTGCTGCAGTGTAATCATTAACTATGGCGCCCGTTTGCTCACAAGCAACAGCAATCGCTTTATCGGTATTATCAACTATTAATTCTTCTCCAAATGCATTAATAAAATGTTTGAGCCTGCCACTAACTTTTATTCTAAAGGGCTCAAGTGAAGTAAATTGTATTGTATCGCCCACAATATATCGCCAAAGCCCACCATTAGTGCTTATAACCGGAGCATAATTTTTGCCTATTTCTACTTTTGACAAGCCTACAGTTACAGGAAATTGTTTTCCATACTCTTCAACCGGCATAAATTCATAAAATATTCCATGATCAGTGAAGAGCAGCATCCCATGAGCACCCGGTTCATCCTGAGCTGCAAAAAAACCTTCGCTGGCATTATACATTTCCAGATAGTTAATGGGCTTACCAATTAACTGTTCAAACTGTTCTTTATAAGGTATAAATGAAACACCGCCATGCAGGTATAATTCCATTTGCGGCCACACTTCACTAATGGATTGCTTACCTGTTATTTCTAAAATTCGCCGGAATAAAACCAGCGTCCATGTAGGCACTCCACTGATGGAAGTAACAGGATCTTTAATTGTATTCTCGGCAAGCTTTTCAATTTTATTTTCCCATTCATCCATCAATGCAATGTCTAAACCCGGCGTACGAATCCAACTGCTCCAGAAGGGTGCATTCTGCATCAGCACAGCACTTAAATCGCCATATTGTACTTCTTCATTTACCTGATACACATTGTGGCTGCCCCCTATGACCAATCCCTTGCCGGTTAATAATTCGCTGGTTGGAAAATTATTGTAATAAAGTGTAAGCACATCTTTGGCAGCTTTATAATGACCTTCTTTCAAACTCTCTTCGCTCACAGGAATAAACTTACTTTTATCGCTGGTGGTGCCACTGCTTTTGGCAAACCAATTTACAGGAGTGGGCCATAAAACATTTTCTTCACCATTCATCATCCGTTCAATCCAGGGTTTCATATCATCATATTCACACACAGGTACAGTGCTTTTAAAATCCCGAATGCTGAAAAGTTTTGAAAACTGATACTGATGACCGTATTGGGTGTATTGGGCTGTGGTAACGATATCCTGCAGCACTTCACGCTGGGCTGTAACCGGATTATTAATCCAGCTTTCAATACGCCACATACGCAATCGGGCCAGTCTTGATATGGCAGGGCTCAGCAGTTTCATGGTGATAGAGGCTGGAAAGATAAATGAAACTACCTAAACAGGCAAGACCTTACGTGCCTATCATCCGGAATTTTCTTCTTCCTGCTTTATGCTCTCACTGGCTTCTTCATGCAGATAATCCTTGCGTTTGAGCTCAAAGTTGCGGCCCAGGTACAAGCGGCGTACCTGTTCGTTAGCCGCCAGTTCTTCGGCAGTACCATGCTGAAAGATTTTCCCTTCAATAAGCAGGTATGCACGGTCACAAATGCTCAGGGTTTCCGTTACGTTATGATCTGTGATTAAGATGCCGATATTTTTATACTTCAATCTGGCTACCACACTTTGAATATCTTCCACAGCTATGGGATCCACACCGGCAAAAGGCTCATCTAATAAAATAAACTTGGGATCCACTGCCAGTGCACGGGCTATTTCTGTACGTCTTCTTTCGCCACCACTCAAGCTGTCACCCAGGTTTTTACGTACATGGTGCAGGCGAAACTCCGTGAGCAGCTCTTCCAGTTTT
Organism: uncultured Chitinophagaceae bacterium; assembly: GCA_964409025.1. Taxonomy (GTDB): domain Bacteria; phylum Bacteroidota; class Bacteroidia; order Chitinophagales; family Chitinophagaceae; genus Lacibacter. The sequence goes on from CAYPBV010000181.1 coordinate 2,359, forward strand.
TGACGCTGCTCTTCTTTGCTCAGCTTTGTCATTTCCAGTACTGCAGCAATATTTTCTTCTACGGTCAACTTACGAAACACACTTGCTTCCTGCGGTAAATAGCCAATACCCATTTGTGCACGCTTGTACATGGGCATTTTAGTGATGTTTTCATCATTCAGAAATACTTCGCCCTCATCAGGTTTAATAAAACCCACTACCATATAAAACGTGGTGGTTTTACCGGCACCATTAGGACCCAGCAGACCCACAATTTCACCCTGCTTTACGTTAATGCTCACCTCACTGGCCACGGTACGGGTACGATAGCGCTTTACTAAACTCCTGGTATGAATGGTTAAGCTCAAAATTTATTGTTTAATTGCGAAAATACCACATTCCTGTTCAAAACTTTATTCGAAAACGTGAAAGAAAAGTAATAATCATTTGATGGAAAGCCCATGCTTGATTAAGTTTGCAAGATGGTGTTGATACCGGCTTCCTGCAAAGGGCATCGGTTTTGCGTCGCACACTTCAGGGGTCCTGTTCTATGGGCATCTGTTGTTCGCCGCTCACCTTACTAAAACGAACAGCAATCAATCATGAAGGTTACAGAACATATAGCACAGGCAAAAGACACTTTGGTATCATTTGAAATTTTACCCCCTTTAAAAGGTAAAACCATTAATTCCATTTACGATCATCTGGATCCTTTAATGGAGTTTAAACCATCTTTTATTAATGTTACCTATCATCGGGCAGAGCAGGTATTTAAGAAAAAACAGGATGGCACCTTTGAAAAAGTAGAAGTGCGCAAGCGACCCGGCACGGTGGGTATTTGTGCGGCTATACAAAACCATTATAATACAGATGCTGTACCTCACTTAATTTGCGGCGGTTTTTCAAAAAGAGAAACAGAGGATGCATTAATTGATCTTAACTTCATTGGCGTTCAAAGTGTATTGGTACTTCGTGGTGATGCTGCAAAGAATGAAGCCAACTTTGAACCACATCCGGAAGGCAACAAACTGGCTATTGATCTGTTAAAACAAACCATCAATCTTAACCACGGCATTTATCTGGAAGAAGATATACGGGAAGGATTTCGCACTGATTTTTGTGCAGGAGTAGCCGGCTATCCTGAAAAGCATTTTGAATGTCCCAATATGGAAATAGAAATGCAACGCCTAAAAGAAAAAATTGATGCAGGCGCCGAGTACATTATGACACAAATGTTTTTTGACAATCAAAAGTTTTTTGCATTTGTAAAACAGTGCCGTGAAATGGGAATTGAAGTACCCATCATTCCGGGCTTAAAGCCGCTCACTAACAAAAAACAATTATCTGTTATTCCCAGAACGTTTCATGTAGACATACCTACTGATTTGAGTATGGAAATATTGAAAGCAAAAACTGATGAAGATTGCAAAAAGATAGGCACAGAGTGGCTCATACAACAATCAAAAGAATTGAAAGAATTTGGTGTGCCTGTATTACACTACTATACCTTAGGAAGTCCAAAAGTAATTTATAATGTAGTGAAAGATGTACTGTAAAAAAGAATTGTAATTGGTAGAACTATAAGTGTTTTGCCAACTCTTTAATCCATGCACTAACTAGTGTAATTCCTTCTTTGTGTATTACTTCTCTCCCTACCTCCGGCATAGCAATTCCGGGGTCAGTTGATTTCATACGATAAATAACAATGGATTTATCCGGCTTGCCGGGATGTATATCAAACGACAAATTTCCGCTTGCTCTTCCTGCTGCTACAGGTGTTTTATTGATGCCCAATTTTGTTGCATCTGTTTCATGAATATCTAAAAACAAACCACTGCTGCTGCCGGGTCCGTTTTTGTTATGGCAATGCCCGCAGTTGATATCCAGGTAAGCTCTTGCACGTTGTTCCAATGTTCCGCTTTGTTCCTTATTCCAAACAGCATTCGCAGGGATGGATGAAGAAGGCAAATCAATAATGCCGAGATGCTGCCAGTATTGCAATTGATTTTGTTTGCCGGTTGTATACTGGTAATCACCATTTAAATGCCGTGCGGTAATGCCGATAGGTTGCAGTCCATTACTTTGTTTATGACAGCCCATGCATTGTGCCTGCGTGGGAATAATATAGTTGAAGGAAACTTTTTTCCCATTAGCATCAATGTACTCAACAGGCGTGACATCGCCGATGGGCTCAAATACCGCTTCAGTTTGTTCTTTGTTCCAAATGTATTGATAAGTTGCCCAGCCATCTGTTTGATTCACGAGTAAACGTGTTTCAATTATTCTTCTCCCTTTGCTTTCATCTCTGAAATCATTAGGATAATAAAAGTTTTTGATGAGCACTGTGCCAATGGGTAAATCAAAAATGGAATCAGCATTATACTTTGCTTTGGTTCCTTTTGGCAATTGAATAAATCTTGCTTTTTCTGCATAACTGCTGAAGAGTGGTGTGTTTAAATCATAAGGAATAATGCCGTCGTTTGGCTGCAATAATTTCATTTCACCTTTGAAGAACTGATATTCACTCAGGTTTTCATGAAATTCAAAGGAAGATGTTTGTTGTTTGCTGATGAATGAATAAGTAAGAATTAATACAAAGCAAATAAATAGTATAGTGAAAAGTTTTTTCATGACTCTATTTAATAAAGCTGCCGTCATTTCGAACGGAGCCATCTTTCAATTCAAATTATTTAAGTGTTACGGCGAAGTGAGAAATCTCTAAATATTGAAACTTTCATGTTCAGTATTAATAACTGATAATTGAGTTGCTAATTTTGTGGAGATGTCTCCTTCGTCGACATGACGGTACTCCGATTGCAGTACGCCCCGTCTGACGTAATAACCTACTAATTTTAACCGCCATCAGACGAGGACGTCAGATGGCTACTGCTTCACTTCCGCCGCTGGAACAGGCTGCAAGTTACAATCATGTTTACTAATATCCCGACTGATGTTTTTAAAATTGTTTTCCGCATCAATATTGGCAAAGCTTTGATTTTGGTTATTACGAATACAAATCTGACCTGGATTTTTGGTATCAACAATTCCATCATACACAATATGCGGAACATTTTTTCCAAATTTTAATTTGAAATGATACATCTTTCCCATTCTTCCTTTCATAGTGGCTTTGGTATGTTTGCGTTCATACACATTATCCTGCACTGAAATATTGGACGGGTAAGGATAGTAAGATGAATCTTTAATGGGATTTTCTGAAATATAATAACTCACAATAGCGGTGCCTGTTGTTTTATTATTTATGATGCGGTTGCTGTATACTTCCACATGATTGGTAGCCATAATCATAATGCCGGTACCAAGCGGAACCTTTCCCACAATATTTCCTTTAGGCGCAAAGTTTACATGATTGTTATGATGCACATTGTTTCTGAACACACGGATATAACCACCTTTCTTCTGCACCAAATCTGGCAAATCAAAAATTAAAATACCGCCTGTGTTATTGGTAGCTTCATTGTCAAACACATCGGCATACAATGAATTTTCAATTTCAATACCAGCTACATTTTCATAAGCCTTTGAATTTTTCACTACAATATGTTTTGATTGGCCTACATAAATTCCAGCATCGCTGGCGCCACGGGCTTCGCAACTGTCAATGACCACATTGCTGCATTGTACAGGGTACAAACCGTAACCGCCGTTTTTACTGTGAGCACCTCTTGTCCATTCTGCTTT
>CAYPBV010000182.1:0-5861 GCA_964409025.1 uncultured Chitinophagaceae bacterium
GTCAATGACAAACGAGGATCTCTCTGCACTGTTTGAACAATTCGGAACAGTAGCATCTGCCAAAATTCTTACTGACAAATTCAGCGGCCGCAGCAAAGGCTTTGGATTTGTTGAAATGGACAATGCTGATGAAGCACAAGCAGCCATTAGCGGACTGAACGATACTGACGTTCAGGGTCGTAAAATTGTAGTAAACGAAGCACAGCCTAAAAAAGATGATGGCGGTGGCTTTAAGAAACGCAGCTTTGGCGGCGGTGGAGGCGGCGGCGGCTTCCGCAAAGGCGGTGGCGGCGGCGGTGGATACCGTGGCGGCGGTGGCGGCGGCTACAAAGGCGGCGGCGGATACAACAGAGATTTCTAAACATCAACCTTGCTCAATCGCAATACTAAAATCCTTTCGGTAACGGAAGGATTTTTTGTTTTTAGAAAAAACAAAGGAATCGAATATAATCATTGCAATTTACGGTTAGCTATTCTTTATTATTTGTCAATAAATAGAAGAGCACTTTAAAATTAAATCTGCAATCGTCAATCAAAAATCTTAAATCAATCCTACCCCCTGCTCGCAATCAACAAATTCAAATCGGTAAACTTTAAATCAAAACGCTGACTCAAATGAAAATTGGTGAGGGCGCCTTTAAACATATAAATACCATGACGGATGTTGAGTTTGTGCCACAGCAGTTTTTCCAAACCACCTTCATCTGCAATTTCAATCAACAAAGGCATCAATACATTGCTGATGGCCTGTGAGGCAGTACGGGCAAAACCACTGGGAATATTGGGCACGCAATAATGAATAACACCATGTTTGATAAAAATGGGGCTTTCATGACTGGTGACTTCACTGGTTTCAAAACAACCGCCACGGTCGATACTTACATCCACAATTACACTGCCCGGCCGCATCATACTCACCATTTCATCACTAACAACAATGGGGCTTCGCACACCGCCCATTGATGATAAAGCGCCCACCGCTACATCACAGGTTTTTAACTGCTTGGCCAGAATTTTGGGTTCTATCACGCTCGTCCACATACGATGGCCAATGGCCGTTTGCATGCGCTTGAGTTTGTAAATATTATTGTCAAAAACTTTCACACTGGCTCCCATGGCCAGGGCCGTACGTGCTGCGTACTCTCCCACAATACCTGCACCTATGATGATTACTTTGGTGGGCGGGATGCCACTGATGCCACCCAGCAGCACACCTTTTCCATTATTGAAGTTGCTGAGGTATTGCCCGGCAATAAGCATCACTGCACTTCCTGCAATTTCGCTCATGCTGCGTACAATGGGGTTGTTACCACTATCGTCTTTTAAGTTTTCAAATGACAAAGCTGTAATCCGCTTCAGCATCATCCCTTCCAATATGCCTGATTTCATTACAGCCACATGTAAAGGCGATATAATAGTTTGACCCGGAGTTAATAATTCCAGCTCCTGCTCCGTTACCGGTGCTGATTTTATCAATAAATCACATTGATATACTTCTTTACGATCATAAGCAATTTTAGCCCCTGCTTCGCTAAAATCTTTATCTGTGTAATGTGATCCTTCACCTGCCAGATACTCAATTACTACACGGTGGCCATTGTTTACCAGTACACTCACAGCATCGGGCGTGAGTGCCACACGGTTTTCCTGAAACATTTGTTCTTTAGGGATGCCAATATGCAGTTGTGCCCCTTTGGCTTTAATATCTAATGTTTCTTCTAAAGTTTCGTAGCTGAAAGAAGCACTTACAATCGGTTTGGAGGAAGCCATAAGCTGGTTGGTATAATTGAACTTTTTGAACGGTTAAATTACAAAAACTATTCGGGAATTGTGATGCTGATACGTCGTTTTAATTCATTTATCGTTTCCAGATGAATTTGTAACGCATCTGATGGTAGAAGACCGGGTATTTTTTCAGGCCACTCCACCATACAATATTCCCCGCTATACAACACATCTTCAATCCCCGCCTGCACAGCTTCCTCTTCATCATGAATACGATAGAGGTCCAGATGAAATATCTTTTTTCCTGCAGCTGTTTCATATTGATTAATGATGGAAAAAGTGGGGCTGCCCACAGCGTCTTTTACACCCAGCACATCGCATAAAGCATGCACAAAAGTGGTTTTACCTGTACCCATGGCCGCATCAAACAGCCATACTTTATATGGTTTGTATTGCGCCCATACTTGTTTTGCAACATCGTGTATGTTTTGTATGGTAAATTCTTGGTTCAAGATTTTGTTAGAACGCCTCACCACAACCCTCTCCTCACGGAGAGGAAGTAAAAGGCAGCACCCTGATTAATTTTATTTGCCGATTATTTTGAATAATGGTTGCAAAGATATTGATTCAAAGGGTTGCGTATCATTCATAACTTTGTACTATGAATACGACAGTAGAACATAGCGAAACAGTAAACTGGAAAGTGGAAGGCATGACCTGCGCTAATTGTGCATTGACTATTTCTAAATTTCTGGAGAAGGAAGGATTGAAAAATGTAAAAGCCAATCCCGTAAGTGGTGAAGTATTATTTGACGTAGTGGAAGAAAAGAGTTTTGATAAAATTGAAAAGGGTATTGAAGAGCTGGGTTATCATGTAGCCGAAAAAAACGGCGTAAGCACAAGAACGGTACAGAAAGAGCCCATGAATAAATTTTTACGCTACGTTTTAATCTGTGCGCCCTTTACATTGGTGTTGATGCTGCACATGTTTGAAAAATGGTTTCATATTCATTGGTTGATGAATCCTTGGGTGCAGTTGGGCCTTTGCTTGCCTGTTTATATTGTGGGAATGAATTTTTTTGGTAAAAGCGCCTGGAAAAGTATTAAGAACGGAATGCCCAATATGAACGTATTGGTAGCAGTGGGTGCAACGGCCGCATTTATATACAGTCTGTATGGCACACTTACGGGACAGGCTGAACAATATATGTTCTATGAAACAGCAGCCACTATCATTACTTTAGTTTTCTTAGGTAATTATTTAGAAGATGCTTCTGTATTACAAACGCAAAGGGCATTAAACAGTTTGGCCAAGAGTCAAAAGGTAATGGCGAATATGATTGCGTTTGACGAACATCATCATGAACAAATTTTTGCAGTTGAAAACAATGTGTTGCGTACAGGTGATTTGATTTTGATTAAAAGTGGCGAACAGATTCCGGCTGATTGTAAAATTTTATGGGGCGAAGCAACAGTTAATGAATCCATCATTACCGGCGAAAGCTTACCGATTACCAAACAACAAAAAGATATTTTGATTGGCGGAAGTCTCTTAGTAGATGGCACGGTAAAAGCACAGGTTACTGCTGCTGCAAAAGATTCTGTACTGGCAAATATTGTAAATCTGGTAAAACAGGCACAGGGTGAAAAACCACCGATGCAGCAAATGGCCGATAAAATAAGCGCCATCTTTATTCCGGTTGTTTTAGTAATTGCTGCTGTTACATTAACGGTTAACTGGATGCTGCTGAAAGAGTTTACACCTGCTTTGATGCGGAGTATTGCAGTATTGGTAATTGCTTGTCCTTGTGCTATGGGCCTGGCTACTCCTGCTGCTATTGCAGTGGGCTTAGGCAGAGCTGCAAAAAATGGTGTACTGTTTCGTAATGCTAAAAGTTTAGAGCTGTTTAAGAATATTACGCAAGTTGTATTTGATAAAACAGGAACGCTTACTACAGGTAATTTCAGAATTGATAATTGGAAAATCGAAAGTGGAAAATCGAAAATGGGAAATGAACAGCTTTCAACTCAAGACTCATCACTCACCACTCACGAACAAGAATTCAAACGCATTGTCTATTCTCTCGAAAAATATTCCAATCACCCCATTGCCAAATGCATCGTTGATGCATGGAAAGTGAAAGATGAAATACGCTGGGCAAAAATTGAAGAGATAAAAGGACTGGGCATGAAAGCTGTGAGTAAGGAAGGTGCTGTATATTCAGCAGGTTCGTACAAAGCAGCAGCACATGCTACAAAAGATGAAAGTCATAACATCTATGTGCTGAAGAATAATGAATTACTGGGTTGGATTGATGTTAAAGATGAATTACGAGGAGAAGCAAAATCAATTATTACTTACCTGCACAGCAAAAATATCAAAACCATTTTACTGAGTGGCGATAGAAAACTCAAAACTGAATTGATTGCAAAAGAACTGGGCATTGATGAAGTAATAGCAGAACAAACGCCTGAACAAAAATTAGAAACTATTGCTGCATTAACGGCCGAAAATCCAACAGCCATGGTGGGCGATGGTATTAATGATGCGCCTGCATTGGCAAAAGCAACAATAGGCATATCCTTAAGTGATGCTTCGCAGGTAGCGATGCAAACTGCTGACGTGGTACTCATGAATCACGGATTGAAAAATCTGCCCTTGAGTTTGGGTTTAGGAAAACATACATTCCTAACCATCAAGCAAAATTTATTCTGGGCATTCTTTTATAATATCATTGCCATACCGGTTGCAGCCTTTGGTTTTTTAACACCTGCATTTGGTGCTTTAGTGATGGGTATGAGTGATGTAGTACTGGCTGTGAACAGTGTGAGGCTGTTTGTGAAGCGGGTGGTGTAGAGAATTCGTGAATCGTCAGTGGTGAGTCGTGAGTGGGACTCCCATATTTTATTAGTTACGATAAATTGGTTAGCTTGTGTAAAAAGTTATGTTTTTAGAATTAGCGCACACCAAACTTGATGTCTTTAAAGTATCACGAGAATTTACCTTGCTTTGTTATAAAGAAACAAAAAATTTCCCTTCCGCTGAACGCTTTGCATTAACCCAACAATTAAGAAGAGCAGCCTTGTCTGTTCATTTAAATCTTGCGGAAGGCTCTTCCAGAAAATCAGCAGGCGAGCGAAGAAGATTTTATGAGGTCTCAAGAGGTTCTCTTGTTGAAGTGGATACCGCACTGGATATTGCGATAGAACTCGACTATACAAATAAAGAAAAACTGCAATCACTTGGCGTTTTGATTGTAAAGCTGTTTCAAATGTTATCAAAGATGATTGAACCATAACTCACGAATCACCACTGACGACTCACGATTTACTATCATGCATGAAATCAATCAAATATTACACCATTACTGGAACTACTCCTCCTTCCGCCCGTTACAGAAAGAAATCATAGAGTCTGTTTTATCAGGAAAGGATACACTTGCATTACTACCCACAGGTGGCGGCAAAAGTATATGTTATCAGGTGCCTGCTTTAGCATTGGAAGGAATGTGTATTGTAGTAAGTCCGCTTATTGCCTTAATGAAAGACCAGGTACAGTCATTGCATCAAAAAAACATTGAAGCCGCAGCTATCTATACCGGAATGCCTTTTGCACAAGTGAAGGACATACTTCAGTTAGCCGTTAATGAAAAGCTCAAATTTCTATACGTATCGCCGGAGCGTTTATCCACCAATTTATTTTTAGAATACCTGCCGGGCATGAATGTACAATTGATTGCAGTGGATGAAGCACATTGCATCAGTCAGTGGGGTTATGATTTTCGGCCGGCCTACTTAAGAATTGCTGATTTAAGAAATGAATTACCAAAAGTGCCTGTACTGGCAGTTACTGCCTCGGCCACGCCCCTGGTACAGGATGATATTTGCAGGCAACTGCAATTCAACAATCATCATATCTACAAAGGAAGTTTTTTGAGGCCCAATCTTTCCTTCAGTGTATTTAAAGTGGAAAGCCGTATCAATAAAATTTTACAGGTGTTACAAAATGTACATGGCAGTGCAATAGTATATTGCAAAAGCAGACGCATGACACAGGAGGTTGCACAACTGCTGCAACTGCAGCATATCAGTGCCGATTTTTATCATGCAGGTTTAACCAATGAGGAACGCAGTAC
>CAYPBV010000183.1:0-1809 GCA_964409025.1 uncultured Chitinophagaceae bacterium
TCATTAATCATAATATCCATTGCAGAATCCGCACTCTCAACATCTGCAGCTACAGAGCTGTTAAAAGTCGCCATCATAGTGTTGATGTATAACAATTCGCTCATTTTCGCATCTGCTTCCACAGCTTCATTTGCAACCATTTTGCTGAAGGCTACAGCCATTGTACGAAAGTTCATTTCTGTTGTTCTGAAATTAGCGTCCATTACTAAATCAGCTTTGCGTATGCTGGCACTGTTTGAAGGTGTAAACAAGCTTAAGTTACCATTATCATCAACTACTGCTTTTGTAAATACATTTTTTATAGCACTATCAGTTGCACGGGTAGTGTCATTTACGGTAAAACTCATTGCTACCATTGAAACCAGGCTCATTATAAAAGCAGCAAATAAACTGCGGAGCATGTTTCTTTTTTTCATTTTGAGTGTTCCGTTAGTTTCGGAATTCACTTTGAAATTTGTTGTCATCGTTTTGATGTTTTTAGTTTTTTATGTTATCCCTTTCGGGGTTTTAATCGCATTTACATTACAAAGATACTATCAAGAGCAGGTACTTTGCAATACATAATACCTTGTTTGGCTCTATAGCTTGATGAGTGGTAATATTTGTTTTTTACCGGCATCAAGCCTTTGTTTTGGTATCGAATCGTTTGCTTTAGGAGCCCTTTTCTGCAGTTTATCAGGGATTTCGTCGAAGTAAACTGACTAAGGCGGGGTTAATTCAACCGGGTCTTAGATTAGGTGTTGAGGGCACCTTTTTGAATTGCGATGCAAAGATACGACAGGGTAAGTTATCAGAAAATTAATTTTCAATAAATTTTGAAAATTGTGTATTTTTTGACAGTTCAACCTGTCTTAGCCTTTTATTTATCATCAAAGAACTTTCATGAAATAAGACGCAACAGTATGATTTATGTTACAACTGAATTATAAAAGTACTTTGTTTTATGGGGGGAAAGGAGCTTAAAGAGGATGAAAGGCCTCAATGAAAAGTTAACAGCAAACACCACTCAATTACGTTTTGTAAATCTCAGGTTCATTTCAGATTTGGGCATACGTATTACCATACTTTAAACAGTTAAAGCAAAGAATGGTTTCAGGAAGAGGGTGTATGGGCGATTTTCAGTTTCCTCGCCAGCCAGCTATCCTTTATTGGAATTATCCAGTTGTTTTCCAGGTCAAGTTTAGTTTCTGCGGTGTTATTATAATATAATGTATCTGATGTTACAAAACCGTTTTCAAATGCGTAGGGCAGTTGGTTCAAGGGAAGTACCTCAACTTTGTCTTTTATTACAAATGCAAGGTTTTGTCTGTCAAACATTGATACCTTATATAGTTGTTCAATTTCTTTAATAAGCCGCACGCTGCTGTCTGTACTGCAACCGCTTACACCGGTGGCATTTTCATCAGCCATTAATATGATGAACTGACCAAAAAAAAGGGTGCCGAATCCTTTTACAGGTGTGCCATGGCTTTTCCAGTTTGCCAAAAAGTGGTTCAACAGGTCTTCAATTTGCAAAGCTTCAGCCATTGAAAACAACCGGTTGCTTTGGTAAATCCATACACGGGATTCAGAAGCAAAATCTGAGGGGAGTAAATGTTTGAAAGACAGATTCATGAAGCAAAGATAGGCATCAATATGAGGAGTTGAAATCGTATTTATTTCTTACCCTTCCTGTAATTTTTCCAGGCGTCATAACCGGCAAAACAAAAGCCGATAGCCATTATCACTATAACATAAGTGCCAAAATCAGGAAAAAAACTTACTGTTTTATTGCCTGATGCTTTGCTGATCGTCCACCTCATAAAAAAA
>CAYPBV010000183.1:1819-5807 GCA_964409025.1 uncultured Chitinophagaceae bacterium
GATTAATGCAGCATAAAAATTCTTAAATACAACAGGTGATTGTTCTTTACCATTTTGTTGATTTTTTCCAAACCAGGTTTCACTGTCCAGCATTCCCAATATAAGTGCAAACAAAAAATAACGTACCATGCTTTGCTGAACAATACGGTTAAATGAAAAATCATGCTCCACAACATCTACTAAAATCCTGATGATAAGAAATACAAAGAAAAAAAGCAATGTTCTTTGCAGGAGGTTTTTCCAGTTAAGTCGTTTTAGCAATTGCTTCATTGTTTTTGTTAGGGGTTTATAATGCGGCTGCTACAATTTCGGCTATGTCAAGCACCTGCATACTTTCTTCCTTTTCTGCCACCTTCACACCATCAGTCATCATGGTATTGCAAAAAGGGCAGGCAGCGGCAACAATACTTGCGCCTGTTGATACCGCTTCATTGGTACGCTCCCAGTTAACACGGGTGCTTCCTTTTTCTTCTTCTTTAAACATTTGTGCACCACCTGCGCCGCAACAAAGTCCATTAGTGCGGCAACGTTTCATTTCTACCAATTCAGCATCCAGTGCTTCTAATACTTTTCTGGGTGCTTCATAAATATTATTGGCCCGGCCCAGGTAACAGCTATCGTGATAGGTAATTTTTTTTCCTTTAAAGCTGCCGCCTTCTTTCATTTTTACTTTGCCTTCATCAATCAATTCCTGTAACAGTGTAGTGTGATGGATAACTTCATAACTACCGCCAAGTGCAGGATACTCATTCTTTAACGTATTAAAACAATGCGGGCATGTGGTTACAATTTTTTTGATCTTATAGTTATTTAGTACCTGAATATTATTGTAAGCCATCATTTGAAACAAAAATTCATTTCCGGCTCTGCGGGCGGGGTCGCCGGTGCACATTTCTTCTTTACCAAGGATGGCAAATTTAATTCCTGCTTTCTCCAAAATAGTAGCAAATGCTTTGGTAATTTTTTGTCCACGCTGGTCAAAACTGCCGGCACAGCCTACCCAAAATAATACATCAATTGTTTCACCAGTTGAAGCAATCTCAGCCATTGAAGGAACACGCATCATTAACGAATTTGTTTCAAAACTATGGCAAATGAATTAAAAAACTGAGAGTTGTTTTACTTATTCACACAGCGTTTATCTTTGATACACATGGTGAGGAAATTTTTTGAACGATTAACAAACTGGGAGCTATGGCCATTTGCCGTATTGTATTTCCCGTTGAGTTTTTTTTGGGTTGGTTACATTATCCGGAGCAGGGCTATATGGTTTTTCACACCTTCCAATCCTACCATTGCTTTTGGTGGATTTGAAGGTGAAGGTAAAAAAGAGATGTATGATCAACTGCCCCCGCATACGGTGCCACGTACCATTTATGTACAGCACAATCTTACATTTGAAGAAGTAAAATACAGAATTGCTGAAGCGGGTTTTCAATATCCGTTCATTGTTAAGCCCGACGTGGGTATGAAAGGTATTTTATTCCGGAAGATTGACAGTGAAGAGCAATTAAAAAAGTATCATGATCGCATACCTGTAGAATATATAATACAGGATTTAATTGAAATGCCTGTGGAAGTGAGCGTATTTTATTACCGCCACCCCGCTTCTGACAAGGGAACAGTGAGTGGATTTATATTAAAAGAATTATTACATGTTGTGGGCGATGGCAGTTCAACACTTGAACAATTAATACTGAATCACCCACGTGCCAAACATCGGCACAAGGAAATGCAGCACAGACATGGCCATAGGTTTGACAGAGTAATAGAAAAGAACCACATTTTTTATTTGTCTTATGCCGGTAATCATAATCGTGGAGCACAGTTTACCAACCTCAAAGACGAGATAGATGAGCCTTTACACCGTGTATTCGATGCGTTGAGTTACTATTCCAAACATTTTTATTACGGGCGTTATGATATAAAAACCACAAGCCTTGAAGATCTGAAAGCGGGTAAGAATTTTATGATACTGGAATACAATGGGAGCGGTGCAGAACCCAATCACATATACGATTGTAATATGAGTCTTCTGGAGGCTTACCGGGAAATTCTGAAGCACTGGAAAGCCCTCTATGAAATAAGTAAATACAATAACCGGAACGGATTTCCTTACTGGAGTTTTATAAAAGGGTATTATTTTATAAAAGCTTCACAACAACATTTTAAAATGTTAGAGAAATTTGATTAACTTCCAATGAAACTGGTAACATGAACGGCGACGAAAAATTTTTTCTGATAAGGAACTATAACCTGTGGTCTCATATTTCCGATGAGGAATACGAGGAACTCAACTTAGTACATCATTTTATTGAAGCAGGTAAAGGTGAATATGTATATTTTGACAGCCATAACCACAATAAACTATATTTTTTAAAAGGAGGTACTATTAAGATTGGCCATATTGATAATGATGGCAAAGAGGTGATCAAGGAAATTATTAAAGAAGGGGAGGTGTTTGGACAGTTTACACTGGAAAGAAATAATTTAAACGGCGAGTTTGCACAGGCATATAAAAGTGACGTTTCGCTTTGTGCATTCAATATTGAGGACTTTGAAATGCTGCTTAAGAAAAAACCTGAACTTGCTTTTCATTTCAGTAAGCAGGTGGGGCAAAAATTACATCGCCTCCAAAACAGATTGGTAAATCTGCTTCATAAAGATGTTCGTACTAGACTCCTTAATTTTTTAATTATGCTGGCTCAGCAGGATGGAACTACCAGTGATGGCGATATGTATATTGTTCATAATTATCTTACTCATGAAGATATAGCGCAACTTATTGCCAGCAGCCGCCAAACAATCACCACCATGCTCAATGAAATGGAAGCTGAAGGTTTAGTGGAAGTAACAAGACAAATCATAAAAATTACATCTGTTAAAATTCTTCAAAAGATGGCCGGTGTCATATAGCTGACAGGCTTGCGGATTATGTAACGGTAGCTTTGCTTCATCAAATAATAATATTATGAAGCAGTTATTTTTTGTGCTCATGCAATTTATTTTCCTCAGCAGTTTTGCACAAGAACAGCAACGGACAAAACAATTTAACCTCAACAATGGTGTGGCAGTAAAAGGCTATGATGCAGTGGCATACTTTACTCAAAATAAAGCTGTAAAAGGAAAGCCTGCCTTTGCAGTAGTGCATAAAGGTGTGAAGTATTATTTTTCTACTGAAGAAAATAAAGAAACATTCAAGAAAAATCCGGTTAACTATGAACCCCAATATGGTGGCTGGTGTGCTTATGCCATGGGTGCTACCGGAGAAAAAGTGGACTTTGACCCTGAAACATTTAAGATTGTAAACGGTAAACTTTATTTGTTTTACAACAAATACCTGAATAATACCTTGCCTAAGTGGAATAAAGAAGAGGCTGCACTTAAGGCAAAGGCTGATGTGAATTGGAAAAAATTTTATACAGAATAATATCGTCTGAATAAGTGATAGCAATTATCAAATTAAGTAATACAATGAGAGTAATTTTATCAGCTTTATTGTTGCTGTTGTTGCACCAATCAAAGGCACAGAAAACAGAAATTTATGCACCCAAAGGCATTGCTTTAAATAGTTATGATGTGGTGGAATTTTTTAATGAAAAAACAGTAAAGGGTAGTGATTCTATTTTTCTGAACTGGAAAGGCGTAAAGTGGTTATTCAGTACACAGCAGAATAGAGATTTATTTGCTGCTCACCCGCAAAACTATGAACCGCAATATGGCGGCTGGTGTGCTTATGGTACCTCACGTGGATACAAAGCCCCCACCCAGTCTGATACATGGACTATTATCAACAACAAGCTTTATTTCAATTATAATTTAAAGGTAAAAGAGTTGTGGGATGCAAACCGTGCTGCATTTATTGATTCTGCCGATGCAAAATGGCCCACTGTTAAAAGCAACTAATATTTAATCAAAACCAACTGATATGAAATTTCAACAAGTGTTACTCTGGTTTTTACGCATTCTTGCTGCGCTTATTATGGTG
>CAYPBV010000184.1:0-5806 GCA_964409025.1 uncultured Chitinophagaceae bacterium
CGGTTGATCACTCAACACAGCCAACGGAATATCAGTACCCATGGAACCAATAGGTTCTTTACCATCCAGGGCCATGGGCTTGATCAATGTTTCAATATCTTCTGTAGAGTAACCAAATGCTTTCTGGTATTTCAAGATACTTTCATCACTGAGATGTGTAAACGCTACCCGTGGCTCCGGTAATTCTTCCAATCGTATTTTATTCTGGTGCAACCAGTCTGCATACGGTTTTTGTGAGCAGATTTTTTCTTTGAGTTCTTCATCACTGATAATTCTTCCCTGCTCCATATCCACCACAAACATTTTACCCGGATGCAAACGGCCACGTTTGATAATAGTTGATGGGTCAACAGGAAGCACACCACTTTCGCTGGCCATAATTACACGATCATCATTCGTAATGCAATAACGTGACGGACGAAGGCCATTTCTATCCAATGTAGCGCCAATAATTTTACCATCCGTAAACGAAATAGAAGCCGGACCATCCCAAGGTTCCATGATAGATGCGTGATATTCATAAAATGCTTTACGCACAGGGTCCATATCATCATTACCATCCCATGCTTCAGGAATGAGCATCATCATTACATGCGGCAAACTTCTTCCTGTCATGGTTAACAATTCAATCATATTATCCAGACAGGCCGAATCACTTTGTCCGCTTGTAACAATCGGCAATAACATCTCCATTTCTTCTTTTGTGAAGTTGGGTGATGTAAAACCGTGTTCGCTTGATTTCAACCAATTCAAATTTCCCTGGAGTGTATTGATTTCTCCGTTGTGTGCAATGTAGCGGAACGGTTGTGCCAATTTCCATGATGGAAAGGTGTTGGTAGCAAAGCGTGAATGAACTAAGCCAAATGCACTCACTACACGCTTGTTATTTAAATCAGGAAAATAGCCACGTACCTGTCCGCTGGTTAATTGTCCTTTGTACACAACGGTTTTATAGGAAAGCGATGCGATATAAAAACCGATTGCATCTTTCTTAACCGTGCTATTGATAAGATGTGTTGCATGATTCCGCAATACAAATAATTTACGCTCAAACTCATCCTGATTTTTACAATGGTCAGGACATGCAACAAATACCTGTTCCATTTCCGGCTCTACACTTAATGCAGTTGGGCCGATACCTTCTGGGTTTACAGGAACTTTTCTGTAGGTGAGAATTTCCAAACCAAGTTTTTCAGCTGTACGATTGAAAATATCCCTGCATTCTTCACGCAACTTAATTTCCTTCGGAAAAAAGATAACACCTACTCCATATTTACCAAATGATGGAAGATGAACACCCAGTTTCAAACACTCTTCAAAGAAAAATTCATGTGGTGTTTGAATCATGATACCGGCACCATCACCTGTATTGTTTTCACAACCGCATGCACCACGATGCTCCATATTTTCCAACACGGTTAACGCATCACTGATGTGCTGATGAGATTTATAGCCTTTGATGCTTGCTACAAAACCAATGCCGCATGCATCATGTTCAAACGCCGGGTTGTATAAGCCTTGATTGCGCTCCATTTACTCTAAGGGTTTAAATAAAAATATGTTTACAGAATTCTTATTCTGATATGGCAGGCAATCGTTCGGAAATTACCGAATTAATCAACTAACACATGTTCAAAGGAAATTGGATTACTAACAGTATACTCACACTAAATACCCAAATGCATTATCATCATTCTTTAACTCCGTATAATTAATTTGAAACCGCTGCATATTTGATAACAACGCATCATAATCTTCTCTCACTTTCAATTCAATACCCACTAATGCAGGGCCTGTTTCTTTGTTATGCTTTTGCATGTATTCAAAACGAACAATATCATCGTGCTCACCCAATACATGATTCACAAATTCTTTTAACGCACCGGGGCGCTGTGCAAAACGAATAAGAAAATAATGTTTCAACCCTTCAAACTGCAAACTGCGTTCTTTAATTTCCTGCATACGGTCAATATCATTATTACCACCGCCGATAATACAAACAATATTTTTGCCTTTGATGGCATCAGCATAGTCATCCAATGCAGCAATGCTTAAGGCGCCTGCGGGTTCAATAACAATTGCATCTTCATTGTACAATTTCAAAATTGTGGTGCATATTTTTCCTTCGGGCACCAAATGCATATCATCCAATACTTCTTTGCAAACAGAGAATGTAATATCACCTACACGTTTTACAGCTGCTCCATCTACAAAGCGGTCAATATTTTCTAAAGTAACAGGTTCACCTGCTTTCAATGCTTCAAACATAGAAGGAGCACCTTCCGGTTCTAAACCAATAATTTTTGTTTTGGGTGAATAGGTTTTGAAATAAGTTCCTACTCCTGCACTCAAGCCACCACCACCTACAGGAATAAATACGAAATCAATATCACTTTGCTCTTCTAAAATTTCCAAACCAACTGTTCCCTGTCCTTCAATGATTTTATAATCATCAAACGGAGGAATAAATGTCATACCGTTTTCCTCTGTATACTTTTTTGCAGCCACAGCACAATCATCGAATGTATCACCCGCCAGTTTTACTTCTATTGCATCATCACCAAACATTTTTGTTTGATTGATTTTTTGTTTGGGTGTAATAACAGGCATAAACACTACGCCTTTTGCATTTAATTTCTTACAGCTATATGCAAACCCCTGTGCATGATTGCCCGCACTTGCACACACCACACCTTTTTGCAATTGCTCGGCTGGCAAACTGCTCATCATGTTATAAGCACCACGCAACTTATAACTTCTTACTACCTGCAAATCTTCACGCTTCAGATACACATTGCACTGGTATTTGCGGCTGAGATTGAGATTCAACTGCAAAGGAGTTCTTGTTACCACTTTCTTCAAATTCAAAGCAGCCTTATGAAAATGCAATTCAGGTTTTGTATATGTTGCTGTACTCATTAATTTAAAACGGGTTCTGCTTTTTGATTTTTCACTTTTGCCTTTTGACTTTCGCTTGTAATTGCTTTCATCTCCGTCATTGCAGCACGCAACTTCTCTCCCACTTTTTCCACCGGATGATTGCGAATGATTTTATTTACTTCAATCAATGAGCGGTTGTCAACACCATTGTCTTTACCTGCATTGAAATTTGTGCCAATGACATCTTTATTAATGAGGCTCATAAATTCTTTAAGCAATGGTTTTGCAGCATGGTCAAACAGGTAACACCCATATTCAGCTGTATCTGAAATGACACGGTTCATTTCATACAACTTCTTACGTGCAATAGTGTTGGCGATCAAAGGTGTTTCATGTAATGATTCATAGTATGCACTCTCCTCTTTGATACCTGCTTCTACCATTGTTTCAAAAGCCAGCTCCACACCTGCACGTACAAAAGCTACCATCAACAAACCATTATCAAAATATTCCTGCTCAGCAATTGGTTTATCTGTTGGTGCAGTTTTTTCAAAAGCTGTTTCAGCTGTTGCTTTACGCCATGTCAAAAGATTAACGTCATCATTTGCCCAATCTTCCATCATCGTTTTAGAAAAATGACCACTCATGATATCATCCTGATGTTTTTGAAAGAGCGGACGTAAAATGGTTTTCAGCTCGGTTGATAATTCATAAGCTTTCAACTTTGCCGGATTACTTAACCTGTCCATCATCGCTGTAACACCACCCTGCTTTAACGCTTCCGTAATTGTTTCCCATCCATACTGAATCAACTTAGCAGCATAAGCCGGCTCTACTCCTTTTTCTAACATCTTATCAAAACATAAAATAGAACCTGTTTGCAATACACCACATAAAATTGTTTGCTCACCCATTAAATCACTTTTTACTTCTGCTACAAAAGATGAACGTAATACACCTGCCCTGTGACCACCGGTTGCAACAGCATACGCTTTTGCCTGTGCCAATCCTTTTCCTTCAGGGTCATTTTCAGGATGCACTGCAATGAGCGTTGGCACACCAAAACCTCTTTTGTATTCTTCACGCACTTCTGTACCCGGGCATTTAGGCGCCACCATAATCACCGTAATATCTTTTCGTATCTGCATACCTTCTTCAACAATATTAAAACCATGGCTATAAGAAAGTGTTGCATATTTTTTCATCAAAGGCATTACTGCGTTTATTACAGAAGTGTGTTGTTTATCAGGAGTAAGATTTAATACCAAATCAGCTTCGGGAATTAATTCTTCATACGTGCCTACTTCAAAACCATTCTCTGTTGCATTTTTCCACGACGCTCTTTTTTCTGTAATTGCTTCTGTACGTAATGCATAAGAAATATTCAATCCGCTGTCACGCATGTTTAAACCCTGGTTCAAACCCTGTGCACCGCAACCAACGATTACAATCTTTTTTCCTTTCAGCACATTTACACCATCTGCAAATGCACTGCGGTCCATAAATTCACACACACCCAATTGGTTGAGCTGCTCACGAAGCGGAAGAGAATTGAAATAATTTGCCATTGTTTTAATTTTAGATTTTTAATTTCTTGAATTCTACATTTTACATCGAGAAAACTTTCTCATTTTCGTTCAAATACTCATTCTCTATCACTTCTTCACCCGGTTCACTGTATTCAAACTCTTTAAGCTTTTTATGAAAGCCTTCACTGTTTTTGATGATAGCCACTCTTGCACTCCTCACAAACTCAATCAACCCATAAGGCTCTAATACTTTAATAAGATTATCTGTCTCTTCTCTTTGCCCCGCTACTTCAAACACGGTATAATCTTTTCGAATAACCACTGCTTTTGCTCCATGCTGACTTAACAGCCGTTCTACTTTCACCTGTTCAGCAATTACATCTGTTGGTACTTTGTACATAGCCAGTTCCTGCCAGATGATTTCATCATTGGTATTGTAATAGGCTTTTAATACCTCCACCTGTTTTTCAATTTGGCGGCACAGCTTACGCACTACTTCTTCTGTTTCATTAATCACAATAGTGAACCGATGCACACTATCCACTTCACTGGGAGAAGTATTTAAACTGTCGATATTAATTTTTCGTTTTGAAAAAATAATAGCGATGCGGTTTAATAATCCCACCTGGTTCTCCGTGTAAACTGTTATGGTGAATTCTTTCTTTGTCATACAATTTTATTTTTGGTGCAGAGTTCTCGGTAAATACTCTGCTTCTTCTTTCTCTGCGCCGATTTTTAAATCTCTTCTTTACTCAACACACACTCCGCCACACCTCTTCCCTGCGGCACCATGGGGAATACATTGTTTTCTTTTCCTACCATTACTTCCAATAAATAACTGCCTTCATGATTAAGCATGGTTTGCAAAGCATCTTTTAATTTATCCCGTTCACTCACACGTTGTCCATCTATGTAATATCCTTTTGCTACTGCTACAAAATCAGGGCTTGTAATATCAACAAACGAATAACGCTTTTCATGAAAGAGTTGCTGCCATTGCCGAACCATTCCCAAAAACTGGTTATTTAGAATTAAAATTTTTACATTGGGTTTGAACTGCATAATCGTTCCCAATTCCTGTAAAGTCATTTGAAAACCACCATCACCAATCACTGCAACAGTTGTACGGGTCGGGTCGCCGTAAGCAGCACCAATTGCTGCAGGTAATGCATAACCCATCGTACCTAAGCCACCACTGGTGATATTGCTTTTGCTATGATTCATCTTTGCGTAACGACATGCCACCATCTGATGCTGACCAACATCGGTAACAATAATGGCATCACCGTTTGTTAATTCATTGAGCGTTTTAATCACTTCACCCATTGTAAGTACATCGTACGTAGGATTTAATTCCGGCTGAATACATTTCTCAGTTTCCTTTGCCATGTAATCAT
>CAYPBV010000185.1:0-5794 GCA_964409025.1 uncultured Chitinophagaceae bacterium
GCAGTACCGGGCAGGACATTATAAAATCCCCCGCCTGCAGCAATACCTGTTCGTTGTACGTCACCCTAACGAACTTCCTGCTAACATTCATCATCCCGACAAATACAAAAATCAGCCGACTCGACCCAATGCTATTTTTAGCACATGGCAAGGCACACAAACCCCGACACAAAGGCAACCTTGCCAAGAGCTAAAATGCCAACGCCCCATGCCGACCCACCATCCAACGGACGGAATTCTCATCAGCATCACCCTAAATATGAACAAAATAACTACCATCAGCAGCCCACAATATTTTACAACATCCTGCCATTGCAACTTTACAATGTTTTCAACATAAAGTGTATAACAACTTGCTCCAAGTTTAAATTTAGGTAACTATTTTACACCAGATTTTGGTTGATAATCCGCAACAAACGGATTTCATTAAAAGGGAATCAAGTTAAAATCTTGAACTATCCCCGTAGCTGTAAGCTCCGACAAAGTTGTTTAATCCTCATGCCACTGTCGTAATGGACGGGAAGGCCTTAAACAATGGAGCAAGTCAGAAGACCTGCCAAAATCAAATATTTAGTAACAACGCTTTCGGGTGAAAGGCAATGGTACTGCAAGTCTTCGCTGCTTCATGTGGCTTACTCTTTCAGCACTATACTTTTCTTCTGCAAGTAAAAATTTTCTATAAATTATTTACTATGGAGCATACAGAAGAAATACTTTTAAAAGAAAACAAAGACCGCTTTGTAATTCTTCCTATCAACTATCCGAAGATTTGGGAACACTACAAAAGGCACGAAGCCAGCTTTTGGACAGCCGAAGAAATTGATTTAAGCAGCGACTTGAAAGATTGGGTAAATCTTAATAGCGGAGAACGCCATTTTATCTCCCATGTGTTAGCATTTTTTGCAGCTAGTGATGGTATCGTAAATGAAAATCTTGCTGTAAATTTTATGAGTGAAGTGCAATTGCCTGAAGCAAGATGCTTTTATGGTTTCCAGATAATGATGGAAAACATCCACAGTGAAACCTATGCCTTGCTTATTGATACTTACATTAAAGACGCACAGGAAAAACATAAACTATTTCATGCCATTGACACAGTGCCTGCTGTAAAGAAAAAGGCTGAATGGGCATTACGCTGGATAGATAACGGAAATTTTGCTGAACGCCTTGTTGCATTTGCCGCAGTTGAAGGAATATTTTTTAGCGGCAGTTTCTGTGCTATTTTCTGGATGAAAAAAAGAGGCTTAATGCCGGGGCTTACGTTCAGTAATGAATTAATAAGCCGTGATGAAGGTTTGCATTGTGAGTTTGCCTGTTTGTTATACAGTATGCTTCAGGCTAAATTAAGTGAAAAGCAAATTCAAGAAATTATCATAGATGCTGTAACAATTGAAAAAGAATTTATTACCGAAGCACTGCCTGTTGATTTGATTGGAATGAATGCAAAATTAATGAAGCAATACATTGAATTTGTTGCTGACCGTTGGTTAAGTGAATTAGGTTGCAATAAAGTATACAACGCTACCAATCCATTTGACTTTATGGAGATGATTTCATTACAGGGCAAAACCAATTTTTTTGAAAAAAGAGTTGGAGATTATCAAAAAGCTGGAGTTATGGGTAATAAAGAAACCCAAGTATTTTCAACTGACGAAGATTTTTAAACCAATTAAAATACACTATACCCATGTTCGTAATAAAAAGAAACGGTAAGAAGGAATCCGTAAAATTTGACAAGATAACCGCAAGAATAGAGAAATTAAGCTACAGTTTAAGCCCAATGGTAAATGTTATTGAAGTTGCAAAAAAAACCATTGAAGGTGTTTATGCAGGTGTTCCTACAACGGAACTAGATAATCTTGCTGCCGAAACCGCAGCATCGCTTACTATAACCCATCCCGACTATGCAATATTAGCATCAAGAATTGCAGTAAGCAACCTACACAAGAACACAGTTAAAAGTTTTTCAGCAACTATGCGGAGACTTTACAATTATGTAGATGTAGCAACACAAAAAAACTTACCACTTATTGCTGATGATGTAATGCAGATTATTGAAGAAAACGCAGAACTGTTGGACAGCATCATTATTTACGACAGGGATTTTGGATTTGATTATTTTGGTTTTAAAACATTAGAAAAATCATATTTATTAAAAATAAATGGAAAAATTGCAGAGCGACCACAGCACATGTACATGAGAGTTGCAATAGGAATTCACAAAGAAGATATTGAGAGTGCTATTAAAACATATCACTTAATGAGTGAGCGGTGGATGACACATGCAACACCTACATTGTTTAATGCAGGAACCCCTAAACCACAAATGAGTTCATGTTTTCTTTTAACAATGAAAGAAGATAGCATTGACGGTATTTACGACACACTCAAACAAACAGCAAAAATTTCTCAAAGTGCTGGCGGTATCGGTTTGGCAATTCATAATATAAGGGCTACTGGCAGCTATATTGGAGGAACAAACGGAACAAGCAACGGCATTATTCCAATGCTCCGTGTATTTAATAATACTGCCAGATATGTTGACCAAGGTGGCGGAAAACGTAAAGGTGCTTTTGCTATTTACTTAGAGCCGTGGCATAGTGATGTATTTGAGTTTTTAGATTTAAGAAAAAATCACGGTAAAGAAGAAATGAGGGCAAGAGATTTATTTTTAGCTTTATGGATTTGCGATTTGTTTATGAAAAGAGTAGAAGCAAATGAAGAATGGAGTTTGTTTTGCCCGAATGAAGCACCTGGACTAAGTGAATGTTGGGGTGAACAATTTGAAACACTTTATATAAAATATGAAACAGAAGGCAAAGCAAGAAAAACAGTAAAAGCACAAGATTTATGGTTTGCTATCTTACAATCGCAAATTGAAACAGGCACACCGTATATGCTGTATAAAGATGCAGCTAATAGCAAGAGCAATCAGCAGAATTTAGGAACAATAAAGAGCAGTAATCTTTGTACTGAAATAATGGAATATACAAGCAAAGATGAGGTAGCCGTTTGTAATTTGGCTTCATTAGCTTTACCAAGGTTTGTAATAGATGGAAAATTTGACCAACAAAAATTATTTGAAGTAACGTATCAAGTAACAAAAAATCTCAATAAAATAATTGACAACAATTATTATCCCATAGAAGAAGCCAGAACTTCTAACATGAAGCACCGTCCCATTGGTTTGGGTGTGCAGGGCTTAGCAGATGTATTTATTTTATTGCGTTTACCATTTGAAAGCGAACTGGCAAAAATACTGAACAAGAATATCTTTGAAACCATCTACTTTGCTGCAATGACGGCCAGTAAAGATTTAGCAAAAGAACATGGTGCTTATGAAACCTTTACAGGCTCTCCAGTTTCAAAAGGTATTTTTCAATTTGATATGTGGGGGGTAACTCCAACAGACCGTTGGGATTGGAAGCATCTAAAAGAAGAAGTAAAAAGGTTTGGCGTAAGAAACTCTTTACTAATTGCACCAATGCCCACTGCGTCTACATCTCAAATATTTGGCAACAACGAATGTTTTGAGCCATATACAAGTAATATTTATACAAGAAGGGTTTTAAGTGGTGAATTCATAATCGTAAATAAACATCTCTTAAAAGATTTAGTAAATTTAGGATTGTGGAATAACAGCATGAAAAATAAAATTATTGCTGCCAATGGTTCTATCCAAAACATTGCAGAAATACCAACCGACATAAAAGAATTATACAAAACAGTTTGGGAAATAAAACAACGCAATATTATTGATATGGCAGCTGACAGAGGGGCATACATTTGTCAATCCCAATCGTTGAATTTATTTGTTGACAACCCAAATACTTCTAAACTTACTTCTATGCACTTTTACGCATGGAAGAAAGGTTTAAAAACTGGCATGTATTATTTGCGTACACAAGCCGCCACACAAGCTGTTCAATTTACAGTAGAAAAGCAAGGTAGCAATGAAATAAGCCCTGTAGTTCCATCAACAGAAATAGTAAATCAACAACCACAAATAAATAATGATGTGGAGCCAACGCAAACTGATGCCCCAAGTTGCAATATGGAAGATGGTTGTATTAGTTGTGGTTCGTAAAATAAGCAAGTGAAAATAAGAAATCTCATAGTTGCTTTTTGGCTATTGGTATCGGCTTGTCATACGACTGCCAAAATTAGCCAGCAAACATTAAAGCAGATGCCATCTGCCTTACTTGGAAACTTTAAAGATGATTACGGAAGCAGCTATATTATTACAAACAAAGAATGGGTGCAAGGTAAAAGCATAAAGTATCACTTGTTACAGTACAACAAGGCTGAAAATTTTTTTATTGCAAAGAATGATGAAGCTAATCCTTCGGACGGTGGGCTGTACACAAGGATAGACATAATGTATTTTGAAAACATGAAACCCTGGCATTGGGGTTATTGCCTTACTACATATAAAGCAAGTACTATGGAGGAAGCAATGAATACAGCAACGGCAGATAGGATTAACCCCCGTAAAGGATGTAATGGTTATCCATTTTCAAGGATGAAACGAACTGATTAAAACTAATAACTATGGCACATCCACTTTTATGCTGGGATATATGTTTAGAAGGATTGCACAGAAGAATGCAATTAGCCAATGACTTGAGAATAATGCAAAGTATAATGAATGCAGGTAACTGGCATAAACCCCTCGTTTCTCTTGACAATACATTGGTTTGGGAAAACAAAGTGATTATTATTACGGATACGAAACTCAATATCATTCATGCTACTGAAAATATATTTGCCATGAATGGTTACAGACAGGAGGATGTAATTCACAAAAAGCCCACAATGTTTCAAGGTGCTAAAACTGAAATTATAGAAAGAGAAAAAATTAAAATAGCGGTTGATAAACAAAACCCATTTAAAAGTATCATTACAAATTATAAAAAAGACGGGAGTATTTACAAATGCCAAATTGAAGGTTATCCTGTCTTCAACAAAAAAGGGAATTTAGTAAACTTCATTGCAATTGAAAATGTTGCATAAATGATGAACGAAGAAAAAATTGAAAAATCAATCACAAGAATATTTAAAGCTGTATTTCCCGACAGTACAAATCATTATGACACTTTATTTGGTGGGACAGCAATGCACTTGATGGATGAAGTGGCTTTTATAACTGCAACCCGTTACAGCAGACAAAAAATGGTAACTGTTAGCAGCGACAGAATAGATTTTAAAATGCCCATACCTGCAGGAACTATAATAGAGTTGGTTGGTAAAGTATCTTATACCGGCAATACGAGCTTAAAAGTAAGAGTTGATATTTTTGTTGAACAGATGTATTCTAACGACAGACAAAAAGCAGTAAGCGGAGAGTTTACATTTGTTGCTATTGACGACAATAAAAAGCCAACGAAAATCAATTGACCAAACACACAATGACAAAAGGACAATAAGCGAAGTCTCCAATAGCCAACGCCGCAAGGCAAGCACATTGGCAGGCACACAAAACCCACAGCACAGAAGCCAACCTGCCAAAGAGCTTGCCTTCTTGCTCGGCTTGGGTAACAGTCTTTAGGTTGACACAGTTAAAATGCAACACTCTACTACTGGACAGAGAAAAGGGCGAACGTACAACAGGGGGTTTGCTGCTATACTGGCGGACGAACATATCCTCATCTTTTTGTTCGCTATCAGCACCAGTTCCAGCCGACGTAATTCTATTTGGCTTTTAGTTGTTAACTTCAACTACATATTTGCAATCATCAGGGGTTCCGGGCTGGACGTTCAATGAATACCAGCACAGCAGCAAGCCCTGTCCGTT
>CAYPBV010000186.1:0-5745 GCA_964409025.1 uncultured Chitinophagaceae bacterium
GTTTGTACCGCATGGGTCCGGTAAGTGCTGATGCCATGTACAATGGGGAATATCACTCCTATCATGGAGCAGGCGTGGTGCGGGTGGTGCAGTAACTGCTCCATAGAAATTACATTACCAGAAAAACCTGTTTCGTAATATTTGTATTGTTTAATTTTAAGTGGTTCGTGAAAACATGAACCAAGTTGAAATGATAATCCTATTCATTATTAGCCTGAATTTTTTATCATGGAGTTAATGTTGCCGATTCATTAGTCAAGCTGGTATCTCAAAAATATTCCATAATTGGAAAACTTACCTTCATTCATTCCAAATTGGGCAAAGTCTGCACCCAAACCAAATTGAAACCTTTGCTTATAGTTTAATCCAATACGCAAAAGCTGATTACTGATGTTGTGCCTGGTAAAAATATTCAGTATTTCTCTTTTCTGATTGGGGTCTTCTTTTTGCAATCCCAGATTTGTTCCTAAAATAAACTGCGAAAACAACCCCCACTTTTTATTAAACTGAGGAGAATAGTTGATCAAACCGAACACATCTAATGTCAGGGGTTTTGTCAGTTGTACTGTAGGAAATGCTGTTATTGCAAAATCACCCTTGTTGTTAATATAACTGAGCGATAAGCCCAGCGTAGGGTTGAATTTAACGCCATCAAAACTTCCACCAGCCGAAAGGCCCAGCCAATTCGTAAACTGATAGGTAAGCTGGTTGTCAATGGAAATACTGTTGAATGCGTTGTTTTTATAATTCACTGCATAAAGACCCTGCGAAAAAATATTCCATCTTCCTATGCTGTCAATATCCTTTTGAACATATGCGAAATAGAGCGTTTGCTTATTTCCTGCCATAACTTCAAATGGAATTTGAGCATATGCATGTCGGATAGTCATTATTAAGATGACTGTTAAAAGTTGTGCTTTCATCTTTCAGAAATTTTAGATTAAGTGATTTATTGATTTGTAGTGAAACCTGATAGCTGTTGATGAAGTTTAATATTTAGTTCAGCTATTACTAGTTTAATTCATTTAAAACCTGAATGGCCGTATCAATGGCACCATGAACTGTTCCGTAGTCATTTTGGGTATTCATTGCTTCGCCTGCAAAAAATATTTTATTGTCAATTGGTTTTCTTGCAATTTGCCTGGCTGATGTGCCTCCGGGTTTAGTGTAGCTATAAACGCCATGTATCCCTGATTCAGCTCCCCAATCCTGTGCCAGGCTATTGATGTAGTATGTTGATGCTTTTCCATTAAAGATTGAGTCCAGCTCTTTCAGATAATTCTCTATAGCTTTTTGCGGATTATTGTAGTAGATATCAGCTTTGTTCCCCATTACCAGAGATGTTAAAAGACTTTGAGGTGATTGTTCTTCTTTGGTTGGGTCAATATAGTAGCCGGCATATTTTCCATTAAATAGGGTATGATTAAAAAACTGCTTTTCAAATTTTAAAAAAAGTTTAAGGCCCTTATCCATACCTATAAGCTCAAAAGCACTTTTCTTGTCACCCGGCAGCTCCGGAAAAAATTGTATACTTCCTGATTTGAGAATTGTAATGGGAACGGTAATAATAATTTTGTCAAACTCATAACTCTGGTTTTCAGAATTCGAAACTTTAATCAGGGTTTTGCTGTAATCAATCGTTTTTACCTGAAAGTTATAAACGAGTACATCTTTCAATCTGTTAACAAATCTATTTTGTATAAACCCATACATGGTGGTATTGGAAAACTGATAATCCACGGGGGCAAGCTGTTTTGTCATCTTTGAAATATCATTCACTGAAAAATTTTTAGCTTTCGTTGTTGTATCAGTAAGCACGTTTTCAATTAATTCAATAAAATGCGGGTCATTGCTGAATTGCTGTGCAAAATGTAAAACTGAAACATCATCTTTCATTGGTGTTTTACGCTTTATTTCTTCAATGAATTGATAGAATTCTGTTGGAAAATCATCTGATAGCAAACCATTATATAGAACTTTTATTGATCTGTTTTTCTTATCAACATAAGTGGGTGTTTTACTTTTCTTGACGAGTTTGTACAACTCATTATCATGCCCATGTATCCACTGTGCCCCCAGGTCAATAGGGCTTGAATAAAATCCCCGGTTTTCATAAATTCTGCCTCCTGCTCTGTTTTTTGCCTCCAGCACTGTTACAGTGTGTCCTTGCTTTTTAAGCACATCAGCCAAGTACAATCCTGATATGCCTGCTCCTATAATTCCAATTTTTTTGCCTTGCTTCTTATTTGCTCCAAACGAAATTTTTGGAATCACAGCTGTGCTTAATCCTAAAAAGGATACATTCTTTATGAATTCAGATCTTTTCATTTTACTGCGTTTTAAATTTTGATTTATTGATAGCTGAAACAATCAAATTTTTTACGCTGCAAAATTCTGAATAGAGATGGACCTGTCTTTTGACCCAAATCAAAAAGCAATTTGATGTAAATCAAAAAATTTAAAGCTTGCCTGAACGTATTCTGCTGAGGGTTTCCTGAGTAATACTGAGATAGGAGGCGATATGTCCCAAACTGATGCGGTTACTTATGTCAGGAAATTGATTTAGTAGTTTTTCATATCGTTGTTTTGCTGTTAGAAACTGAAGATCACTGGTTCTGTCTTCTATTTGACTTACATAGAATTTTTCAATCAGATGAATATACCATAAAGCAACAGAATGGTGCTTTTGCAATAGACTGTACAAGCTGTTGCGTTCTATTGCATACAGTTCACTGTCTTCTAAAAGTTGTATACTCTCTTCAGATGGTTTTTGATTTACAAAGCTTGGCGCATCAGCCACAATACCATCATCCAGTGAAAACCAAACATTGCTTGCTTTGCCATTTTCATCTGTATAGAAATAACGAACAGCGCCTTGTACCAAAAACCAAAGATGATTACATAGCCGGCCCTGTTTTAAAAGAAAATAATTTTTGGGATACTCCATATGCATGAAATAAGGTATTACCTCTTCAAGTATATCAGGCGAAAGCGGATAGATAGCATTAATAAATGTTCCTATATCTTTTTTCATCTCTTTTTATGTGGGTTGTGTAATTGCTGCTACCTCTGTAACTATTGTATACATTATGGTATTTAAAAAGGTTTTGAAGTTAAGGACTAAAGCTGAATAATAAACGTTGAGCCCAAATAAGAACTGCTATTATTGATTTGGTCGCAAATGAAAACAGAATGACAATTATTTATGTCATAAATGTAACGGGCTGTTGAACATGTTGTTAGCGACCCTTACTTGAGCGACTATGCGTATGAAAGTGATATTTTGTAAAGCTTTTTGGAATGAAATTTAACGTATCAGCGTAAGTTGATGTTATTGCTATGCTTGCAACCATTATGGTAAACAAAGGTAAACAGTAGCAAATATGGTCTAAGTTATATGCAGTTTTAATTGTCAAGTTTTAGAAACCGCTGGTTTTTTTAATATTTAGTTTTTGTCATCTCACCGCACCCTGTACACCGGATACCGCATAAAGCCCGGCTCTGCATACGGTGAGTTTTGATATACAAAATTGAGCGGTGCTCTTCCGTTTTTGGCAAAGGCGGTATCCGTGTTTCGTTGCAAATCCAGTTGTTGTTTTACCGCAGGGTTTTGTTGTAAAAACAGTTCCGCTTTTTCTTCAAACGCATACGCACTGTAGCCTTCTTTTTGTCCAAGGATAGGATCAAAAAAGTTCCATGTAAAATAGCTGTCTTCACCTGTGGGCTCCAGCACCTGAATGAGAAAATGATTGGCCGTTTGGTTCATGGGTATATACCAGTCACCTTTTCTGAAACGAATGGTTTGTGTTTGTTTGTTGGTTTTTACATCGGTATTGATATGATGCCATTCGTAAGGACGTGGACTGCTCTTGTAATCTTCAATCATATATACTTCCACCTGCATGCTGGTATCTTTTGCAAGCCGCTGCATCTGTACATTGTTGAGTTGCAGCAGTTCAACCACCTTCCACCAGCCTTGGGGAATGATGTAGGCCTTAGGTCTTTCAATCATCGTTTTAGGCGTAAAGAAGTTGTAAAACTTCATAGTCACTTCAAAGGGTTTGTCGTGATTGTAAAACAATCTTGGCAAGCCGCTGATATTGCTTGTTTTTTGCTCCGCCGCATAACCTTTGAATGTAAGTTCTGTAAACTGTGATCTGTCTGCACTAAAACCCAACGGAAATTGCTGTTGTATAATAAAGTTCTGCTGTTGCTGTTTTCGTAATGTTTTAATCGTTGCAGCATTAGTGCCTGCAAATTCAATAAAGCTTTGCATGAGTTTGTACGTAGCATCCACACGTTGTGCATAGGGTTTGAGCATATGTGTTTCGGGTACAAAAGAAAAGGTGCCAAAGAGTGCAGTGTAGCCGCTGCTGTAGCGTGGCCCATCCCAGTAAGCGCCCCAGCCATTCTCCGGTTTGTCACCAAAATTGTTTACATAAGGAATCAAATCATATCCTTTTTCTTTCATGCTTTTGTAAATGGCGGGTTCAAATGTTTTGTTGAGGTATTCGCCCATTACACCGCCCAGTTTGTTGTGCTGTGTGGTGAGCAGTGTCATCACATGTTGATAATCCGCACCATTGCTCACATGATTGTCTAAGAAAATATCAGGCTGTACAAAATGAAAAATCTGTGCAAAGCTTCTGGCTTCCCTTGAATCGCATTTAATAAAATCACGGTTGAGATCCAGATTTTGTGAGTTGCCCCGTGAGCCTTTTTCAGTGGGGCCATTTTGATCAATACGGTAAAAAGGAGTGCGGTTTAAACTGCCGCCGATATTGTAAACAGGTATAATGGCGAGCACTACATTTGAAGGAAGCGGTAATTTTTTGGTGATGATATTTTTTACCATGCTGATGCTTGCATCAATACCATCCGGCTCGCCGGGATGAATACCATTGTTGATGAGGAGTACTACTTTGTTTTTTTGTTTCCATTGCTGCGGCTGAAAGCTGGCGTCACTGCTTACTAAAACCAGGTGCAAAGGCTCGCCGGCATCTGTAGCGCCCATGGTGAGCATTTGTACAAGGGGCGAAGCTTTGTCAATCTGTTTCCATGCAGCGATGGCTTCGTAATAAGTTACACTTTCTGTGCCTTTGGAGGTTTCATACCGGGTTACAGGAAGTTGTGCATGTACATGCGAACATGCAAGCAATAAGACGGCAATCAATAATTTCTTCATCCTGCAAAATAAGCAGAAACAAAAAAGCATCCCGCAGTGCGGAATGCTTTTCTATAAACGGTTTGTACAAATTTATTGCACCACAAAATTTCTTGTTACGATGCCATCTTTCGATTGAATCTTCATTACGTACATTCCTTTGTTCATTCCTTTGCTTTGCAATGTAATTATTGTTTGTCCGGCAGGAATGATTTGCTGGCTTACAAAGCGCCCCATTACATCCAATACCTGCAAAGTCACGTTGTGATTAAATGCTTTTTCCAAACGGATGGTGGCGTTATTGTTTACAACGGGGTTAGGATAAAAGCGAACAGCATTGGCAGGAAGACGCAACAGATCATTTGTGCCTGATGTTGTTAAAAGGCCGGTACAATTCCATACATCAAATACCCACTGCGGGTTGTCAATAAATGGATTGCGATTGTTCTGTACTACATAAACGGAATCATTTCTGGCACGCTCTTTATCGCTCACGGGGTCCTGTAAGTGCCATTTGTATAATAGTTTAATATACCAATCATCATAAGCCTGATAGGAAGTGCCGTTTAATACAGCATCAG
>CAYPBV010000187.1:0-5695 GCA_964409025.1 uncultured Chitinophagaceae bacterium
GTTAAAAACAGTGCGGGAAGAGTACGCTTTTTTCGTGGGCTTGAAGATCCATCAGACCCCGCAAGCGATACCATTGATTTAACTTTTACGTACAGTACCGGCGGTAATCTCACAGGTGTTGATTATTCTTATACCGGCATTCCAATTACAATTTTAAGATCTACCTACAGCTATACAGGTAATAATATGACGAGGGTAAAAACTGAACTTTTAATACCTGCACCTGAAACAGTTTTTGAATCAGAACTTACTTACAGTAACCAAACAGTGAAAAATTTTATCTACACGTTTACTGATGCCTATTATGTGTTGCCTTATTTACCTGCTTTTGATTTTGGCAACAGACCCACCAATGCTTTGCAGCGTGTAAAAACTGTTTTTTATGATATGGGTACGGCAAGCGATTCGCTCATCACTGATTATAAAAACTACAAACTATCCAATGATAATTATGTGTTGGAATTTTTTGCAGCAGGTGATTATCAGGATGGGATGGGAATTTATGATGGCAGAACGAGGTTTAAATATGTATGCAGATAGAAAGCCGTAAATAGTTCATGGGTAACAATACATAAAAAATCCCTCAACAATGTTGAGGGATTTTTTATTAAACTTTTTACTGTTATTGTTTCTGGATGATCCGGTGAACTGAACCTGTTGAGGAAACAATACGTAACAGATAAGAGCCTTTTGCTAACTGTTGCGGCACTTCAAATGCAATGGCATTGCTGCCTTTGAATACCTGTATGCGTTTTGTAAATACCGGTTTACCTAAAGCATCTGTGAGCATTAACTGCACTTCTTCATTACGTACGGCATTTAACTGGAAGCTGATGCGCTCTCTGAACGGGTTAACCAGATGACTGATTTCAAATTGATCTCCGGCATGCAGCGATACGGATAAAATTTTACTGTATTTATATTCTGCAGAGGTGGTGCTGTTTAATCTTAAACGGTAAAACACTTTGCCGTTTACGGCAACAGGATCATTAAAGTTATAATGACTCTCCACTCCGTTTTGAGCATTTGCCATTACATAACCGATTTTATAAAAGCGCTCGCCATCATCACTGCGTTCAATATCGTATCCTTTTATACCATCTTCAACCGTCTTCCAAAAAAGCACCGTTTTATCACCATTTAGTTGTGTATTAAATTTAAGCAGGTCTGCAGGCAACGGTGAACAGGGTGTTTGTACCGCAATTGTAATTACATCAACCGTATTATAAACCGCACAGGTTACAGATGATAAATTTGCTACAGATGTAGCAGTACGAATGCGATACCTGTAACCATTCATAGCCAGTGTTGCCACAAAGCTTGGAAGGTTTACTGTATCTCTATATTCACCGGAAAAATTTGTGTACGAGTATGTAAGGGGGCTGGATTCAGATCCATGTATGGCAGTCCATGTAGCGCCACCATCAGTGCTGCGTTCCCAGAAGTAATAGGTGTAGTTATCGTAGAATGTTGAAACGGCTACTGATAGATTTACCTGATTGTTATTACAATAAGTAGGCGTTGTGCTTGGCTGCATATCCAATCTGGGTAAGCAAGTAGCCAGACCAATATCATCAATAGCCCAGTCATTACCACCGCCACCGGGTGCATTATTACGTATGGTTAATGTAACACTTGTTTGAGAAGGTCCTGTTCTGAATAAGAATCCTTTTTTAATCCATCGCTTATCATATACAACATTTCCTGTTGTGTAATAATCAACCCCATCAATAGTATAGGTAAGATCGGGGCTCACACCCGCACTGTCATTAAGTGTTTTGGTGGGAAGGTATGTTTTGAAAGGATTACCGGAAACGGCTTGTACGCCAGAAGAATCACTGCTGCAACCGGCGCAAATATTTTTAAACCATGCTGAAAATTCATAATAAGTATCAGAGCATAAACCTGTGATGGTTCTTTGTACTGCAGTATTGATACCGTAAGCTGCATTTACTACGGCCATATATCCACCATTAGTACCCGGAGGTACCGCAAAATTTCCTGAATCCTGGTTGGCGGCATTGGTATGGTCGCCAATAATATCCCACACATTAAATACCCGATTTGTAGTATTCGGCAAACTCACATACTTATTGGTTGAACCATTTGAACTGGTATTATTAACCACTGCAAACAAACCATCGCCCGGATTACCCGATGTAAATGGACTCCATGTATAACCGGGAGCAATTGTTAACTGCGTACTGTCGTGTCTGGTTGTACCACTACCAAAATCACCACCGGAGTAGGTATTAATTCCTACAGAACTTTGACACAGGGAAGCATCGCTGGAAACAAAGGCTGAATACCTGGGGAAATCTACAATAGTTTGCGGAAATGAAATATCATCAGCATTAGCTGTTGTTTTATACCTGAGTTGTCCGTTGCTGGTAGTAAAGGTGGAGCCTGTTGCTGCAGTTACTGTAACTCTGTAAGTAACAACGATGATACAGAACGATCGGAATTGACTGGGGCGACCGTTGTGATTGATTTTACCACCTCCTGAAGAAGTGTAAGTAATAGGTGTTACAGCAGGACCTACCTGAACAATTGACTGACCCGTACTGCTTCTTGTTAAGCTGGGCACATGTACTCTTAAAACATTTCCTGAAACAACGGCTTCATCATCACCTGATGCATCTGTTAATGTTGTTAAACCGGTTATTGCAGATTGAAATGCAAGGCCTTCATTTGTTTTGAGCTGTATAGAATTGGGAACATAACTCAAACCTGCAGGAATAGTGTCATGGTAGGTTACGTTGTAAACACTTCCTGTGGTTGACCATGACCCCACACCAATTGTTGCTCTGAACTCCAATACATCGCCATTCATAATAACGCCACCATTAGGTCTGGTTACATTTGTATAGCTTTTTCCTGTAGTTACGGCAGGTATTGTTTTGTTGGTACCTGTTGTTACGCAAATATTAAAATTACCATTTGATGTGATAGGTGTTGCAGTGGTATTATTGAAAACAACACGTACATAGTAAGTGATACCTGGTGAAAGATCAGCTGAAGAGACACTTATAGTTCCGGTTCCGGAAGTTGAAAATGGAGAGCAAAGTATGGGGGTTAAAACACCGCAACTTCCCTGATAAATTACAAGCTGTCTTCTTGTGAAGTTTGTTCCATAACCGGACAACTGAACAGTATGATTAGAACTGGTGGCAGTGAACTGGTACCACACATCATACGTATTACTTCCGGATGCTTCACAACCTGCAGGAATGCCTGCACTTATAGTAGCTCCTGCTAAAGAGCCGGCAATATTAGAACAACTACCACCCGGTGTTAAGGAGATAGCACCGCTACATTCGTCATTTGTTAATTCAAACCAAGTCATATATGTTCTCCCGGTACTGGTATTTGCTGACTGTGTTTGCGACATTGATGTGATAGCTGCGGGTGCCGATTGAATATTATAGGCAGCAGAATGACTTAAAGTACCGGTTGCATTATTTCTTACCTGAGCAGCAAGTGTTGGAAAAACAGGCTTAACCCAACCCGCCCCTGATACAGCGCCCCAGGTATTTGTTGATGCATTTCCAAAAAAGCCTATACTTACCGTTCTTGGTAAAGTTGTTGAAAATGCAGCTGTTGATTGTGATGTTCCGGTATTAACAGTGGTAGTTTCATTAATATGTACTCCCCATTGACTGCTTGAACTGTTGGGTCTGAATACATACATAAGAGCTGTCATAGCGTTAGTACCGGAACTGATAGTAAATGTTGGATTGGCACTCCATGTTCCATTGTAACGACACCATAAAATAGCCATTCGATTGTTTGTACCGTTTGTTGCAGTTGCTCCTATATTCCAGGATTGTCCGCCGGTATTTCCCGTTGTAATTGTTCCGCTGTTACCGCTGTAATGAACATATACTACCACCAAATCACCACTCTGCATTAAAGCAGGCGGTACTACGGATACTGTTGGTCCAGCTTGACCACCGGGGAAGTTATCAATAACGGAACTTGAAACGCCAAAAAATGTTTGAGAATATCCTGACATGGTTATGCCGGCAGCAAAGACGAACAATAATAATAGCTGATGTAGATAATTTAATTTGAACATAGGTCTAGGATTCAGGTTTCAATCAGGATATATGTATTATCATTTATGTATTCACATAAATATCATACAAAGAAACCCATAAGACTTATAATAAACAACAGTAATTGTACCCCTTTAAATAGTATATACCATTGCAAGCCCTTTTAGTAGTTTAACGAAGGACTTAGATGTAATCATACGATTTGTTTAATTACATCCTCAGATTAATTCCGGCTTTCAATAAGAAGGTATGTTTTCAAAATATCCGGAAACGCAACATAATAGCTTCAGTTTTAAAGAAGCATATTATTCAATAAATGGAGGTGCGTTACTCCCCTGTTGAGGATATGATTACTTGAAGTACAGGTATTACAATTTATAGGTTTATAATTTTTGAATAATCCGGTGAACAGATCCTGATACTGAAAGTACTCTGAGTAAATATGAACCTTTTGCAAGAGATGAAGGCACTTCAAAATTTACCAGATTATTTCCTTTTAGTACAGTGATTTTTTTAGAAACTACAGCATTACCCACTGCATCAGTTAACTGCAACTGCACGTCCTCATTAAGCAACGAATTTAACTGGAAACTGATTTTACTGTTAAACGGATTTACCAGGTTGGTTATATCCATCTTACTGATGTTTGCAGCCAGTGAAATAATACGGCTGTATTTTATTTCATTTTTTGATACAAGTTTTAACCTGTAATAAATTTTTCCGGTAATGGCCTCGGGGTCGTGGAATAAGTAAGCTGCATTAGTTCCACCTGTTGCGGTTACAATGCCAATCTGTTTAAAGTTCACACCATCTGTACTTTTTTCAATTTCATAAGAAAGTAATTGATCAGCTTCGTTTCTGCTTTCCCATCTCAGTTTAGCATAGCCATTGTTTGGCTGCACATTAAAACTTAACAGTTCTGCAGGCAGCACATCGCAACCGGGATTAACGGTAATTGTTATTACGTCAGTAGAGTTATAAATAGAACAATTATCATTTGTAAGATTGGAAGTAATAGTGGCAATACGTACTCTGTACATATAACCATTCATACTTGAATTGGCTATAAATGTAGGTACGGATACAGTATCTCTGAAATCGGATCCAAAATTTGTATAGCTGAACGTTTGTATCCCCGGTCTTTCAGGTGCACTGTGCCAGGTAGCTCCACCATCTGTACTCCGCTCCCACTGATAATATTGGTAATTACTATAGAAAGAGGAAACCGCTACAGACAGATTAATAGAACCATTACGGCAATACGTAGGTGTATTATTTGGCCGCATTGTTAAACCGGGCAGACAGGTAGCCACACCGATGTCGTCTATCACAAAATCGTTTCCACCACCTCCCTGTGCATTATTACGGATAGAAAGCGTAGCACTTGTTTGAGAAGGACCGGTTAAGAACACAAAACCTCTTTTTACCCATCCCACGGTATCAATTTGTCCGGTATTATAATAGTCTATACCATCAACCGAAAAAGAAAGGTTGGGATATACACCGGGATAACCATTTGTGGGTGCTGTGGGGGTTCCTGCAAATTGTTGTCCTATCGAATCTACTCCACAAGTAGGACAAATATTTCTAACCCATGCCGAAAATTCATAATAGGTACTTGGGCAAAGATTGGTAAG
>CAYPBV010000188.1:0-5635 GCA_964409025.1 uncultured Chitinophagaceae bacterium
ATTTACAACGCAAGGATGAAGAAGAACTCCTGGATACACTTAAATCACAAAAAGTTTTAGAGTTAGCTGCCTTTGTAAAACGAGGCATTGATGTTATTGGCAATGAGGAAGGGTTTAAGCAATGGCTTCACTCCCCCATTATTACTCTTGGCAATAAAAAACCAATTGATTACTTAGATACTTCCTTTGGTATGCAAATGGTGCTTAAGGTTTTAGGCCGCTTAGAACAGGGTGTTTATTCATAAAAATATGGTTGTTTACCGTATCACACAAGAGCAATATGCGCATGACTTAAGTGGCAACGGTGCCAAATTGTATGGCGGACGATGGAACAATGAAGGAATGCCTGCATTATATACGGCCGGTTCACGTGCATTGGCTTTACTTGAAACACTTGCACATACACCAATCCATCTGTTATCTGTTAAGAAATATGTGGTACTTGCCATTGAAATTCCTGAACATGTAACTTATGAAAGAATATCTTTAAAAAAACTAAAGCCCGATTGGGATGCCTGGGACTTGCAATTTTATACTCAAAAAATTGGCGATGCATTTTTAAAAGCCAATCAGCATTTAATCATGGAAGTACCAAGTGTATTGCTGCATGAAGAAAACAATTACATCATTAATCCCCTGCATAAGGATTTTGTTAAAGTGAAGATTGTTGATGAAAAAGAATTAAAATTCAATGATCGTTTGCTGAAAGCGATGTGATGGAACTGATGAGTGGGTACGGAAGACCCTGAGCGGAGTCGAAGGGCACCATACCCTATCTTTGCGGCACACAATTCATTTATGCAAAAAGTTGGTATACTCGGTGGCGGACAGTTAGGTCGTATGTTGTTACAATGTGCTGCAAACTATCCAGTAGAAACGTTTGTAATGGAGAATGACTGCCATTGTCCTTCTGCGCATCTATGTCATCATTTTATACAGGGTGATATCAAAGACTTTGATGCTGTTTACACGTTTGGTAAACAGGTAGATGTTTTAACCATTGAAATAGAAGCAGTCAACGTGGATGCATTGGAAAAGCTGGAGGCTGAAGGCATTAAAGTTATTCCCAAACCGGCTGTTCTTCGCACCATCAAAAATAAAATTGAACAAAAAAAATACTATCAGCACCATCAAATACCTACTGCAGAATTTGTAATTACTGAAAATAAAGAAGAATTAAAAGCATTAACCACCTTTCTACCTGCTGCTCACAAACTGGGAATGGGCGGCTATGATGGACGTGGTGTAGAGTTATTAAAAACAGAGGCAGACCTGGAGCGTGGTTTTGATGCACCTTCTGTTCTGGAAAAAATGGTGCAGGTAGACAAAGAGATATCCATGATTGTTGCTGTAGCACAAAATGGTGAAACTAACATGTATCCACCTGCAGAAATGGTGTTTGATCCCGTTTTGAATTTGCTGGACTACCAAATCTCACCTTCACTTTTACCTGAAAAAATTTTTTGGAAAGCAGAAGCTATTGCAATGGCCGTGGTAAGAAATTTTCAATCACCGGGCTTATTTGCAGTGGAATTGTTTGTTGATAAAAACGGTGACGTACTGGTAAATGAAACTGCACCCCGTGTGCATAACAGCGGGCATCATAGTATTGAAGGAAATTACAGCAGCCAGTTTGATATGCTGTGGCGCATTTTGCTGGGCTATCCACTAGGCTGTACTGATGCTATTTTACCGGCAGTTATTTTAAACATTGTAGGTGAAGAAGGTTATAGCGGTCCTGCTTTATATGAAGGACTGGATGATGTACTGAAAATGGAAAATGCGTTTGTGCATTTATATGGCAAAGCAGAAACAAAACCCGGTCGTAAAATGGGTCATGTAACAGTCATTGGTAAAGACCGGGATGAACTGGTGTACAAAGCCAACCGTATCAAACATATGCTCAAAGTAATCAGCAAATAAAACAGCGAACAAAAAGGATAAAAGTTTGTTCACGCTTTTTTCAAAACCGTCCTCCGTCCCCTATCTACCACTCATACATTCCAACCATGTAAAAAAGGCTGAATGCTTAACTTTAGCCCTTTGAATTATCACATGAGAATACATTTGTTCACGCTCCTGTTCCTGATAGGAATTTCAGCCTGTAAAGAAAAAAAAACGTCAACCAATGCATCTGCCCCTGCTAGTCGTATGCAGGGCCCTGTTGAGGTAAATGGGTATATTGTAAAAACAGGGGCGGTAAGCGAACCGTTGGAATTGCCCGGAACTTTGTTGCCAATGGAAGCAACCGAAATTCATCCGGAAGTAAATGGAAGAATCACGGGTCTTTACATTAATGAAGGAACCATGATTTCTAAAGGCGCATTAATGGTAAAATTGTTTGATGGTGACCTGCAGGCGCAACTTAAAAAACTAAAAGTTCAGTTACAGATTGCTGAAAAAACTGAAGAACGCAACAAAGAACTTTTAAAGCTCAATGGCATCAGTCAGCA
This sequence comes from uncultured Chitinophagaceae bacterium, assembly GCA_964409025.1. Taxonomy (GTDB): domain Bacteria; phylum Bacteroidota; class Bacteroidia; order Chitinophagales; family Chitinophagaceae; genus Lacibacter. The sequence goes on from CAYPBV010000188.1 coordinate 2,454, forward strand.
GGATTATGATTTGAGTTTCTTACAGGTAAGTAATATCAAAGCAGATATTGAGTTGGTTGAAACCAATATTGCCAAAACAGAAATACGTGCACCTTACAGCGGTAAAATCGGTTTCAGAAATGTATCCATGGGTGCGTATATAACTCCTGCTACTATTATTACCACCATCCGTCAAATTAATCAGCTTCGTTTACAATTTTCTATTCCTGAAAAATATACATCTAAAATCGTTATTGGGCAAATGATTCCTTTTTCCGTAGCAGGAAGCAATCAAAAATTTCTTGCAAAAATCTATGCCACTGAATCCATTGTAAGTGAAACTACAAGGGGCATTAACCTCCGTTGCATGGTGCAGCAAAATAACAGTGCCCTTGTAGCAGGAGGATTTGCAAAAGTAGAAATGGATTTTGCGAAAAATGATAATGCCATTCTTGTTCCTTCACAAGCCATACTGCCATACGCAAGAGGTAAAAAAGTTGTTGTTTACAGAAATGGAGTAGCTTCTTTTGCAGATGTACAAACAGGTGTGCGTGACAGTGCCAATGTAGAAATCATCAGTGGTATTCATGCAGGAGATACCATCATTACCACCGGCTTAATGAGCATAAGACCCGAAGCAAAAATCAAACTCAATAAAGTACAGTAATCATGACCATTAGTGAGCTGAGTTTAAAACGGCCTGTACTGGCAATAGTGATGAACATCATCATCATTATTTTCGGTGTTATTGGCTTCCGTTTTTTAGGTGTTAGAGATTATCCGGCTATTGATCCGCCAAATATCAGTGTACGTACTTCCTACCCCGGTGCCAATGCAGATGTAATTGAATCGCAAATTACAGAGCCACTGGAAAAAGCCATCAACGGTGTTGCCGGTGTAAAAAATCTTACCAGCAGCAGCAGCCAGGGAAACAGCAATATCAATGTTGAATTTGAACTGGGCTATAACCTCGAAGAAGCAGCTAATGATGTAAGAGATAAGGTATCACAGGCTGTACGTTCACTTCCTTCTGATTTGGATGCACCACCTGTAGTTACGAAAGCTGATGCGAGCAGTGACTTTATTCTTTCCATGACCGTGCAGAGTGAAACACGCAACCCGCTGGAGTTAACAGAATATGCTACCAACAATTTGCTGGAACGCATTCAAACCATTCCGGGTGTGAGTACGGTTAATATTTGGGGAGAAAAGAAATATGCCATGCGCATCTGGTTTGAGCCGGAGAAAATGCTTTCCTACGATGTTACTGCAAGAGACATACAAACTGCATTGGCAAGAGAAAACGTAGAATTGCCATCCGGAAAAATTTCAGGTAATGCCACAGAGCTTTCTGTAAGAACGTTTGGCCGGTTAGATTCAGAAGAAGAGTTCCGTAATTTGATTGTGAAGAATATCGGCGGCCGTGATATCAAGTTGGGTGATGTAGCACAAGTAGTACTTGGTCCTGAAAATGAAGAAACCATTTTAAAAGAAAGTGGTGTACCCATGATTGGTCTTGCGGTGATACCACAACCCGGCAGCAATTACGTAGCTATTGCTGAAGAGTTTTATAAACGCTATGCGCAAATTGAAAAAGACCTGCCCTCTGATATGAAGTTGAATGTGGGTCTGGATCAAACCAAATTCATTAAAAGCTCCATCAGTGAAGTAGAAGAAACATTAATGCTGGCTTTTGGACTGGTGGTACTCATTATCTTTTTATTCTTCAGGGATTGGATTGTTGCCATCCGCCCTTTGATTGATATTCCTGTTTCGTTGATTGGTGCTTTCTTTATTATGTACGTGGCAGGATTTACCATAAACGTATTAACACTGCTGGCCATTGTACTGGCGACCGGCCTGGTGGTGGATGATGGTATTGTGGTAACAGAAAATATTTTTAAGAAAATGGAACAGGGGCTGGATAAATACAAAGCAGCACGTGAAGGAAGCAAAGAAATTTATTTTGCCGTAATTGCTACTTCCATTACACTGGCGGTTGTGTTTTTACCGGTGATATTTCTCGAGGGTTTTGTAGGACGATTGTTCCGTGAGTTTGGAATTGTACTCGCCGGTGCTGTACTGATCTCTGCATTTGTTTCTCTTACCCTTACACCTGTATTGAACGTTTATCTTACCCGTAAAGGAGGAATGAAGCATGGCTGGTTTTACAGAGTTACCGAACCTTTTTTCCGTGGAATGGAAACCGGTTACAACTTCCTGCTTAAAAAGTTTATGAGGATAAGAGGTGTAGCTATTGCATTGGTAATTCTATGTTTTGGCATGATCTATCTTTTATGGAACAACCTGCAAAGTGAACTGGCTCCATTGGAAGACCGCAGTCAATTCCGTTTTCAGGTAACTGCTGCAGAAGGCACAAGCTATGATGCCATGGATAAAAACATTGATCGCCTGGCAAACCTGGTAATAGATTCTGTTCCTGAAAAGAAAGTAATGATTTCTGTTACCGCACCCGGCTTTACCGGCTCAGGTTCAGTAAATACAGGTTTTGTACGGGTATTGATGGTACCACCAAATGAACGTAACCGCAGTCAACAGCAAGTGGTAGATATGTTAAGCCGTAATCTTCCAAAAATAAATGAGGTTAGGGCTTTTGCCATACAGGAACAAACCATTTCGGTAAACCGTCGTGGAGGTTTGCCGGTTCAGTTTGTAATTCAGAACAACAACTTCGAAAAATTACAGGGTATACTTCCCATGTTCTTAGAAGAAGCAAATAAGAGTAATGTATTTGCCGGTGTTGATATTGATCTCAAATTCAACAAGCCGGAATTGAGAGTGAATATTGATCGTTTAAAAGCAAGTGAACTGGGTGTAAGTGTTGCTGATATTTCTGAATTACTTCAGATTTCATTGAGTAACCGCAGGCTGGGCTATTTTATAAGAGATGGCAAACAATACCAGGTAATGGGCCAGGTGTTACGCAATAACAGAGATGATCCTACTGATTTAAAAAATCTGTACTTACGCAATAATACCGGGCAAATGTATTCCCTGGATCAATTTGTAAGCTTTACAGAAGAAACAACACCACCTACGCTGTATCATTTCAACCGCTATAAATCTGCTACTGTAAGTGCAGGATTAGCACAGGGAAAAACTGTAGGAGATGGCATTAAAGAAATGGAACGCATTGCAGATAAGTTGCTGGATGAATCATTTACAACTGCACTGTCAGGTAC
>CAYPBV010000189.1:0-5489 GCA_964409025.1 uncultured Chitinophagaceae bacterium
ATCAAGGTCGCCATCATCATCTGCATCAAAAGCAATAACATTACTCCACAATCCCGATTGAGAACTGATTGATTGCCGGGTGAATTGATTTTTTTTATTGATGAATACATCAATACCGCCCCATTCAAAGCTGAGCAATAAATCAAATAACCCATCTTTGTTTATATCAGTAAGCGATGCATGAGTAACCATACCCGGCATCATCAATTCTTTGCAAAAGGATTCAGTTACATCGGTAAACTTTCCTGTACCGTTATTTTGCAATAAATATGAACGTGGTATAGCTCCATAATTCCATGGTACGGTTCTTCCTCCTATGAATAAATCCACAGCACCATCACCATTCCAATCATGCGCAAGTATAACTGATTGTGTTATATCAATATCTTTAAAAGCATCAGTTTTTCGTGTAAGGTTTCCTTTGCCATCATTTAAATACAAAAGTGGAAGTAAATGTTCATCAGCCCCGTAATATTCATTACCACCTGTTGCAATTACTAAGTCAGGATGTGTATCATTATTTACATCTGTCCAAATTGCATCTACATGTTCCCACATACTATCCAGAAACATAGCCGGCTGTGGCAGTAGATAAAACATGCCATTTGTTGACTGAAGCATTACAGAAGGATGTTTCCCTTTTGATGAACCAATAAACACATCTTCCAGTCCATCGTGATTAATATCCGCAACAGCAATAGCAGGTCCTTCTGTTGAAACCATATGCGGTATCAAAGGCTCCCGGTCAAACTCGTTGAACTGATTTTCAATATGCGTAAAATTGAATTTAAGGTTACTTGATATTTCTGTAACAGTAATTGTTCGTTTGTTCCATCGATGAATGATATAGTAATCAAATTGGGGTAATCCTTCTCTGTATGTAAAAGATAAAGTAGTATCTTTTTTCAATTGAATTTTTTGAAAGCTGTTATCTGGCCAAACAAGAAATGCAGAATCAATGGTAGTGTTGCTCATCCCGATATGTAGCGGCAATTGCATACTGCTCAGAAAACCATGTACAGGAAAATTTTCATAGGTTCTTAACTCAGCACCCGCAAATAAGATAAGCTTGCTGCCTACAGCATTGATATTGGATGTATCACCTTTCAGCTGCACCGACGTGTATGCTGATTGTTTATCATCATTAGTTTTATTCTGATAAATAAGCGCTTCATCGTTGATATTGTTTACCACTAAATCCAAATCACCATCATTATCCAAATCAGCATACACAGTTCCGTTTGAGAATGTGAGAGGGTTGCTGCTTACGCTGTCAGCTAAATTGCTGAAATTTAAATTCCCACGATTGGAAAAAAACTGATTGGGTAATTTTATTTCGGGAAATTTCTCCACCAGCTTCATATCATTTTCCTGCAATGTATTGGTACGTAGTTTTTGCTGCAATTCATCATTGGTTACAAAATTTACGTAGTCAATATCATTCATCCGTTTAGGAATACCGTTACTCACAAATAAATCTTTTAAACCATCGTTGTCAAAATCCATCCATAGTGCGGCCCAGCTCCAGTCTGTTGCATAAACTTCGGCAAATTGACCGGCTTCAGTAAAACGGTTGTTGCCTCTGTTCCATTGCAAATTGTTGCGGGCATATTGATAATGATATCCATATTTCCGTTTTTCATTGAAGTAGATATAATCATCCTCTGCCAATGAACGCCGAATCATGTAGGGATCATAAGGCAGCATATCCATAGAAATTATTTCGGGGAAGCCGTCATTGGTAACATCAGCCGCATCCACACCCATGCTGAACTGGCTGGTATGCATCAGCTGTTCAGTACTTTCATCTTTAAAGGTTCCGTCTTTCTGGTTGATATAGAGATAATCATTTTCATGAAAATCATTACCTATGTAAAAATCAGGCCATCCATCCATGTTAATATCGCTTACAACAATACCCAAACCATAGCCAATTTTACCTCCGTTAATACCTACTTCTTTTGTGATATCAGTATAATAATTTTTTTTTATACCGCTTTTTATGGCTTCATCATTTCTGTAAAATTTCTGACCCGCTAATGAATCATAGGTATTTAAAAAGTTACTGCGTGGAGCATAATTGCCATCATGATTTACTGAATGGTTGAGTAAAAACATATCAAGGTCACCATCTCTGTCATAATCAAAGAATGCAGCCTGTGTACTGAAACCTGAAAAATCCAATCCATACTCATGCGCTTCATCTTTGTAAAAAGGAGTTCCATTATTACTGATACCTTTACAAATAAGCAATTGATTTTTACCTTTTAAGGTTTTATAGTTGCCCACTCTGCATACATAAATATCAAGCAGTCCATCATTATTAATATCAACCACTGAAACACCCGTACTCCATGAACCATCGTTTGGGATTTGTGCTTCAGCCGTAACATCTTTGAATTGTAGATTTCCTTTGTTTAAATAAAGCTTATTAGATGATTGATTAGCCGCAAAAAATAAATCAATCAATCCATCATTATTAAAGTCACCCGCTCCAATACCTGCGCCATTGTAATAGTACATGTAAGAAAAAAGATTAAAAGAGGGAGTAGGTTTCAGCTGATTCTTAAAATCAATACCTGTTTGCTCTGCACTTAAAGCAACAAAAAGTGATTTGGTTTTTTTATTACATGATGCAAATACAAAAATACTGCAACACATAAGCGTTATGTACCAAAACTGTTTCATTATTTTTTTAGATTGACAGTTGTACTAGATAGTTGATACCATACAGGTGTTGCATTATTCATCAAAAACAAATAGCTGAGTTGCTGTCTGAATTTAAAATGGATAATATCCCTTGCCTGCCCTGAAATATTAATACCGCTTTCATTGGATGGCAGCAAATTAAAATCTCCATTTTTATTATTGATGAGTACATGTCCATTACTTGCATCAAGCCGGCATAGCTGTGGTAATAAGTCAAAAAAATTACCTGCCAAAAGAATATCAGGATAACCATCATTATTTACATCAGTAACCTCAATGGCATTTACACTTGAAAACTGCACCGGTAATGGTAAAACTTTTATACTGAATTTTCCCTTACCATTATTGTAAGCTATACAGGAGGACGAATAATTAACAGTAAGCTTTTGTGCATTGCTCAATCCATTACCAAACAAGTCCTGTACTGTTTTGTTTGCGTAGTCCTGATGTTTAAGATTCTGTTTTTTAAGAGAAGGAATCTGATCTGCCATTTCTCTGCGCATAAAAACCGGTACTTCTTTTTTATTTACTGTTCTCGTTAATACTTTTTCCGGAGTGCCATTGGCATCAAAATCATTTATGTATAGATTTACAGGTTGACTAGTTGCAGGCTGCATGTAAAAATTATCACCAATATTACCGAGTATTATATCATTATCACCGTCTTTATCTACATCAGCTATTTTCATTGTTTGCCACCATCCGGAATAATTCTCAAGACCGGTTTGTGTTATCTCCTCAATTTTATTTTTAGTAATGGAATAAATATGTGTGTACATCCAATCACCCGTAACAACCAGTTCGGGCTTCTTATCACCATTTACATCAATAAGAGCTGATGCAGTTATCATTCCTATTTTACGAAATGCAGGCGCAATGTCTGCAGTAACATCCTCATATTGTGCGTTGCCGCTATTCTTAAATAAAAAACTGTGCGGTGTCTGTCCGTAAGATTGCGGTTCGCTTCTGCTGCCGATAAATAAATCAGGCAAGCCATCTTCATTATAATCCAGCACAGTTATTGAACCGCAATTGGTATTTGTTAAAGGAATAGCTCCCCGCTGAAGTGTAAACATTCCTTTGCCATTATTGAGGTATAAAAAAATTTGAAATACTCCGGATGATGCGTTTGTAAAATTACCGCCACCACCTGCTATCAAATCCAAATCTCCATCGTTATCGCAATCAAAAAATACAGCAGCCGTAATGTCGTTAAATTTATAAGTATTAAAGTCCGGTATTTGTTCTTTTACAAACCCTGTTGCTGTTTGAATATATAGCTGAGAGGCCTGATCTTTTGCCCCACCAATAAAAATATCATCCTGCCCGTCACCATTTACATCAGCTACAGCCGCTTTGGGTCCTTGTTTTGACAGCATGAAAGGAATATTGCGTTCATTAAAAAAGTCAACATAGGCATCTTCACTGTGTGCTTCAAATAATGAGTCATTTTTTATCAATAAAGGAGTGGTTGTTTTCTGTGTTTGCTCATATCCCGGATTTATATTTGATTGTAAAATAACATGCAGTTTATTAATAGCGGGTTGCTTAATAACAGTTACGGTTCTGTCTGGCCATGTTATCATCATAGAATCAACAGTACTTTTGCCTAACCCAATCGTTTGTACATAATCTACACTTGACTGAAATCCACGTGCAGGAATTACTTCTCTTGAATAAATCTGATTACCCTGGAAAACTTTAATACTGCTGCCTACTGCAAAAGTATTGGGCGCTTTTGATGCTAGTTGTATGCCTATATAATTGTTTTGATTTTTTTCTCTGCTTGTATTTTTATAAACAAAAGCTTTCTGATTGACGTTGTTCACCAGTAAGTCCAGATCGCCATCTTTGTCTAAATCTACATACACGGCGCCATTAGAGAAGGAGGACTTATCCAATCCCCATTCAGCAGCTTTATTTTCAAAGCGAAGATTCCCCTTGTTATGAAACATATTATTGGGAATAGGATTTGAAGGCATTTGTTTAATAATGTTATTCACTTCCTCTTTTTTTCCACGAAGTACCATTTGCTGCATCACTTCATCAGCAAAAAAATCAATAAAATCCTGATCTGTTACATCATGATAAATACCATTAGATACATAAATATCAATAAGGCCATCATTATCTGCATCAAACATCAAAGCGCCCCAGCTCCAGTCACTTGCGGCAACCCCACTGAGGAAGCCCGTTTCCATAAACTTTCCATTACGGTTGTTTACCTGTAAGGCGTTTTGTGTAAATTGGTAATAAAAGCCCAGATTAATTTTTTGTTGAAATACTTCGTAACTGTCAAATGAAGAATTGGCTTTTAAGCGATAATCATCATCTGGCAGCATATCAGTTGTAAAAATGTCTGGATAGCCATCGTTGTTAATATCATTCATATCAGCACCCATAGAGGAAAGACTTCCGTGTTGTATCCATTGTTCATATTCATCGTGAAACGTTCCGTTCTGCTGATTGATGTAGAGATAATCCCGCTCAAAAAAATCATTGCTTACATATACATCAGGATAATGGTCGCCATTTACATCACCTACCGTTACACCCAATCCCAAACTTATTAAGCTACCGTGCAAACCTACCTGTTTGGTTACTTCCACAAACTTTCCATTTTCATTTTTATAAAAATGATCACCACCGCCTTTCAAAAAATCTTTAACATCCCATTCATTAGCCGGGAGGTCCCGCATGTTGGCATAGTTGAAGGTATTAACCGGCATGGGACTGTTGTTTACCATAAAACAATCAAGGTCGCCATCTAAATCATAATC
>CAYPBV010000190.1:0-5469 GCA_964409025.1 uncultured Chitinophagaceae bacterium
ATCCGGAATTACTTGAAGCATTTCATGTAACTGCTGCCGACAGGGAGTACCAAATTTGGGAACGTAATGCCTTAAGCATTGACTTGTTTAGTGATGATGTGTATTTGCAAAAGGCAGATTATTTACATTACAATCCTGTGGAGGCAGGGTTGTGTGAAAAACCTGAAGACTATTATTATTCCTCTGCCAGATTTTACAAAACGCTGATTGATCCGTTCGGCTTTCTAACGCATTGGAGGGAGTGAGGGCGGTGTGCATGAGTCGTTGGTCAAAAGACACAACGACGGCGAAAATCAAACTTCCTGTAATACCCGAGGAAGTTTAAACCTGTACTTCGCAGAATCGTTTTCCGCTGCACAATTGTTATGATGATGCAAATTTCCATGTGGAGGTGTTGTATACCAAGGAGGAGAAAGAATTCATTAGCAAGCAGCATTTACAACATCGCACCCATCTTATACGTTTAATCCAAACCGTTTGTATCTTCATCATCAATTAAACATGAAGAAATACCTGCTTGGCATATGGCATAGTTTTCCGGTTCAGTTAATTTTTCTGCATTTCAGAAAATATCAACTGCTGCTGCTTTTTTGGTTTTTGCTGGGCAGTGCCATCAGCGGCGGATTCATGAATCACTTTGGTGCTGATTCATTATTTCTGGCTCCGGAGTACATGGGCCAGGTGGATTTTTTAAGCGCCTTTTTTGTAGGTGCCGCTTATGGTGTGTTTGTGATGAGCTGGAATATTACCACGTTTATCCTCTTCAGTAACTTCTTTAAATTTCTGGCTACTGCCTCCAAACCGTTTTTAAAATACTGTTTGAACAATGCCGGTATTCCGTTGCTGTTTCTCATTAATTATTTTATACAGCTCATACGGTTTGATCATTTAAAAGAATTAATGGCCACGGGTGAAATTGTATTGATAGCTGCGGGTTTTTTATCCGGGTTAATACTTTTTATTTCCTTTTCATTTTTTTACTTCTACGGTTCAGAGCGGGTAATTTTAAGAACATTGAGGCCGGTGCTCAGCAATCCGCAACAGTTTATAGAAAAGTACAAACCCATTTCACTCGTACATCATCATGAAGCAACCATTAAAGTGAAGTATTTTCTCACCGGATTTTTTACTGTTCGTAAAGCAAGAAATGTAACACATTACAGTCAAAGTTTTTTAGACCTCATCTTTAACCGGCACAACTTTGCAGCGGTAATGGCCATTGTACTTGCCTTTTTGTTCTTAATGATTTACGGTTTGTTTCTGGATACACCACAACTGCAATTACCGGCTGCTGCCAGCATTTTTGTATTCTTTTCCATATTGATTGCCGCATCTGGTGCCTTGGCTTACTGGTTAGATACATGGAGCGTGCCTGTAGCAGTACTATTGGTCTTGATCTTTAATCTGCTCTTTCGCTATGAGTATATTGATATTCGCAATAAAGCGTTTGGGTTAAATTATGAAGACAGAAGTAAACGACCCGAGTACAATTTAAAATCTATGCTGGCGCTCAGCACCAATGAACAGATTACGAAAGACAGTCTGCATATGATTGCCACCCTCAATCAATGGAAGCAAAAGCAGGGTGAAGACAAACCATTTCTCTACATCATTAATGTAAGTGGTGGCGGCAATCGTTCTTCTGCGTTCACCGTAAATGTGTTGAGTCATTTAGACAGTGCCCTCAGTGGTACACTTATGAAAAAAACAATTGTGTACAGCGGCGCTTCAGGCGGAATGCTGGGTGCCACTTACTACAGAGAGTTGTACAGACGAAAATTAAAGGGTTCAATAATTGATTTACATGACCCGAAATACAAAACAAATATTGCTAAAGATTTACTCAATCCTATTTTTTCTGCTTATGTAACAAGAGATTTAGTTGCGCCGGCACAAAAATTTTCAGTGGGCCCGTATCGTTTTGTAAAAGACAGAGGCTATGCATTTGAACAACAACTGAATTACAACACCGGAACTATTTTAACTGATCGTATTGCTGATTACGAAGCAGAAGAACGAACAGCATCCATCCCTATTGGTTTATTTTGTTCAACGGTGAGTCAGGATGGACGGAAGATGATTGTATGTTCACAGCCGGTATCTTATCTCATGCGTCCGCAAAAAGATTCATTGCGTGGTATTACAGCAGAGCCTGATGCTATTGATTATGGCGCTTACTTTAAAGACCTGAATCCTTACAATCTTCGCCTGCTCACTGCGCTGCGTATGAATGCCACCTTTCCGTATGTGCTGCCCAATGTATGGCTGCCCACACACCCTATTGTGGATGTAATGGATGCAGGCTTGCGGGATAACTACGGGCAGGAAATCACAGTTCGGTTTATGGATGTATTTAACACATGGATAAAAGAAAATACATCCGGTGTGATTTATATACAAATACGTGACCGTAAGAAAGGCGATTGGGAAGAAGATTTTAAAGAGCCCAGTATTGGCGATATACTGTATAAACCCGTAACTACACTGCAATATAATTTTTACAAAGTGCAGGATTATATGCAGGAAAGTATGATGAGCTATACCAAAAACAATGTGCCCGTGTACCGTTTCAGTTTCATTTATGAACCTTCTTCACAAAAAAAAGGAGCTGCCTTAAGTTTTCATTTAACAGAACGGGAAAAGAAAGACATTGCTTTGTCAGTATATAATCAGAAGAATACAAATGCACTTCAGCGATTGATGGAATTACAAAAAAGAAAATAAACCACTAATATTTTAATCTGCGCTTTTTAATCATACCACCTTTAGTGTCTTTAATGCTGTGCATAATAATAAAAGCCTCCGGATCAATTTTTTCCACTTCAGCTTTGAGTTTACTTACCTTAAGTCGTGTAATCACTGTGTAAATAATATCTGTTGGTGTTTTTGTTTTTCCACGTTTGCCATAACCAAGTTCACCTTTGTACACAGTAAAGCCCCTGCCTAATTCATCAGTAATTACATCTTTAATAGCTTCCTGCTTGCGAGAAATAATGGTAACCCCTGTATATTCTTCAATACCTTCAATTACAAAATCAACCGTTTTGGATGCAGATAAATAGGTGAGCACAGCATACATGGCCGTTTCAACCGATAGCAGCCAGGCAGCAAACGAAAATATAATAAGATTGATAATCAAAATCACATCGCCAATGCTTAAGCCCGTCTTTCGGCTTACAAAAATGGCGAGTACTTCGGTACCATCAATTACACATCCGCCCCTTACAGCTAGACCAATACCTGCACCCAGAAAAAATCCGCCAAAGCCGGCTACTAATAATGTGTCCTGTGTCATTTCAGGATAAGGAATTACCGCTACGGCTAAGGCCAGCATACAGATGGCAATAGCAGTTTTAACTGCAAACCAGCTATCGATTACTTTAATTCCTGATAAAATAAATGGAAGGTTTACCAGTACCAAAATTAAAGGCAGTGATATACCTGTAACTTCTGTTACAAGTAACGAAATTCCAACAGCACCACCATCAATAAAATCATTGGGTAATAAAAAACCACGCAAACCAAAACCTGCAGACAGCACACCTAAAACAATGAGAAAAGAATCAGCAAAAAAATTTTTTAATGAGCGCTCTGCTTTTTTACGCATCTTTCCTCTTCGAAAAGGCGAATACTCTTTGCGTTTTAAACTGTTTATGATAGCAGGTATTGCGAAAGGAATCATAATAACTTAAAGATAGCTGAAGTTTTCATAATAAATCTTCAGGGCACTAATAAGCAATATGCGTTTTTAAGAATTTCAATTTTTAACAGTTCCGGGGTTTCTTTACCATCACCATCAATATGCAACGGTGCAGCTTCATGATTTGTGATTGTTGCTGATGCAGTTTGAAAATAGGTTATGCCATAGCTTTTTGCATCAGGTTTTGTAAACGTGCCAAAGCGAATATGCCACAACACACGAAAGGGAAGTAATATTAAATTACTTTTTTCAACTGCTACTATATCAAGTAACCCGTCATTTAAACTTGCTCTGGGTGCAATGGTGAAGTAATTACCAAACTGATTACTGTTGGCAATACTGATAAAGTAAGCATCGGCAGTAAACTTTTTTTCGGCACTATCGATGGTAAACTTCCAGGTACGAATGGAAAACAAATTCTTCATTACCAATTTTACATACTTCCAAAAACCACGTTTGCGTTCACGGTCAAAATCATGTGCCACTTTTGCATCAAAGCCAACACCGCTGAGCATACAGGAAAATTGGTTATTGATAAGAAATGCATCTACCAGCAACTGATTGCCTTTAAAGATTACATCCAATGCTTTATGCGGTTCTTTGCTGATGCCTGCTGCCAATGCCAACCCATTACCACTTCCACGAGGCATAATACCAATATTGACGGGCAGATGACGGATGGCCGATGCTACTGCACTGATGGTACCATCTCCACCGCAGATAACAACATCCGTAATTTGCTGCTGCTGAATTTTTTCAATAAGAAAGTTGTAATTGCCATCTGCTACAGTAGGAACAATCTCAAAAGATTGTTGTGCAGCTTTGCAACGTTCTTCAATGATTTGAGGAAGCGGTTTGCCTTTTTGCACACCGGCACGTGGATTGATTAAAAAAATAAAGCGACGCTGCATAGCGTCGCAAAACTATTGGGATTCTTATTAAGGAATTATTTTTTCTTTTGTTTCTTGATCACCGCCACCGCTTCAATTTCAATCAGTACCTCGGGAATATACAAAGCAGCTACTCCTACCAGTGTGCTGGCGGGCGCATTTTCTGTTGGCAAATAATTAGAACGCACTTCACGAATAATAGATCGTTGTTCCGGCTTGTAATTAATTACATAGTAGGTCATCTTTACTACATTTTTAAAATCAGCACCTGCTGCAGCAAGTACGATTTTTAAATTTTCAAATGCCTGCTTTACCTGTGCTTTCAAATCTCCTTTGCCAATGATGTTTCCGTTTACATCATCTGCCACAATACCTGATGTAAAAATCATTGTACCTCCATTTACTTTTACTACCTGCGAGTAGGTATTTGGTTTATTCACTCCATCGGGGTTGATGTGTTGTTTGAGCTGGGCAAAAGAAAAAACTGAGCAAAACATCAAAACAGTTAAAAAAGACATTGTTATTTTTTTCATACAAAATATTTTATGATTGATTAAGCCATTACTGAAATCATGTTTAATGCAATAGCACCTAATGTTGTATCGCCTGTAATTACAACCTGTTGTGCCGCTTCTGCCGGTGTTATTCCTTTTGAAAAAAGTTTCCATGCAATTGATGGCTCTATTGTTACATGAGCGGCCGGTTGCGTTTTATCTGCTGCTACCAAACTCCAGTTACTGTTGTTGCGTTTTAACAGCCATGTGCCTCCCGCTTCTGATGAAACTGTTACAGCTATCAATGTTCCATCGGGCGCATTGATATCGCTGTAGGTATACGGCAAGGCCCGCATGAATGTGTCAATAAACGGATAAAATAATT
>CAYPBV010000191.1:0-5291 GCA_964409025.1 uncultured Chitinophagaceae bacterium
GTCTTTTGATAAAGCTGTAGTAATGTTTGTAACAGATGCACCCAATACTTTACGAACACCAATTTCCTTTACTCTTCTTTCGGCTGCCAAAACAGATAATCCGAATAACCCGATGCAGGAAATAAAAATGGTAAGTACAGCACCAAATAATAACATCTTTTTCCAACGTGCTTCAGATTCATATTGACGTTGATTGCTGATGTCTTTGAATTCATAACTGTAAGGTTGCAGCGGCAATAGTTTTTTATACACCTGTTCAATGTAAGGTAATGCTGCTGCGGCAGTTCCTTCCTTTATACGTACGATTGCCAACCCAAAGTTGTTATGATCATTACTGAACAATTGTGGCTTGATTGTTTCAGTAAGTGACGTATAATGATGGTCTTTAACAACACCTATTACTGTAAGTTTTCTTTTGTTATACCAAAAATCAACTGTTTGTCCTATGGGATTCTTCCATCCGGCAGCCTTTACAAATGCCTCATTAACTAAAACTGATGAGCCGGAATCATAAGCCGTACTCATAGAAAAATTTCTGCCCTGTACAACAGGTATTTTATAGATGGGTAAATACGCTGCATCAATCCAGTCCATTGTAAACTCAAGTTCCTTATCCACATTTACTCTTGCAACGGTGATGTTAAAGCCATTGTTACGGATGGCTACCTGTTCAATATCCGGATTCTTGAGCAACTCCTGTCTGAAAACAGATATTTCATTATTTGAAACATTAGGAATAGTGATTAAATGCTTATCATCATATCCCAGGTCTTTTGAAACGAGGAAATGAAACTGCTTATACATAACAGTTGTAGCAATGATAAGTAATGTAGCCAGCGAAAATTGCAGTACTACGAGCGAACGTTGTACATAATTTTTTCCGGAGAGACGGAACCGATTGTATAATGTTTCAACCGGGTTAAATCCTGAAAGCACCAGTGCCGGATAAAAACCAGCTAAAAATCCCGTGATAAAAAACAAAGAAATATATCCAACCAACAGCTTCCAGTCAAACAAATAGCTTAACGACAAAACTTTATTAGAAAGCTCATTAAAAAACGGAAGTAAGAGTTGTGCAATTGCCAGGGCTAAAAGAAATGCAATCAAACTGATGATATAGGACTCACCTAACAGTTGCCAGATGAGTTGTCGGCGATCACTGCCCACAACTTTACGAACCCCAATTTCCTTAGCCCGCTTTAATGAACGTGCCACAGTCAGATTTACGAAATTGATACATGCAATGATCAAAATAAACAAAGCAATGCCTGAAAGTATATAAGAATATATCGGATTACTGGCCCCAACCATTCCATTGTCAGCCCTGTAATCTTTGCTCAAATGAATATCAGTATAGGGTTGCAGCATATATGAAGCTTTTGATTTGAAGTTATATTTCTCAACCATCTGCTTGATCATATCTTTTGCATCGCTTTCGTAGAAACGCATCATCTTGGCTTCAGTTTGCTTTACATCAGCCCCCGGTGCCAGCATTACGAAGGTGTTGAGGAAGAAATTGAACCAATTTTCTCTGTCAGTAATTTCAGCAGGTGTTAATTGCAGTATTGTAAGCAATTGAAATTTGAGCGAAGAATTTTGCGGGCAATCTTTAGCTACGGCTGTTACCGTGAATGGCATAAACACACCATTACGCTGCAGTTCCATTGTTTTACCTACCACATCCGCAGCACCAAAAAACTTTTTAGCTACTGTTTCAGTAATTACAACAGCATCAGGATTTATTAAAGCAGTTTTTGCATTTCCATATAACAACTGAAACTGCATGAGTGAAAAGAAATTACTATCCACTCTGTGTCCTTCCTGTGGCAGAATTTCGGTTCCTTTTCTTACGTTCAGGTAATCACCCTGGATATGTACAAATGAAACAATTTCAGGAACACCGGATGCAAATGCCGGTCCATGAAAACTTCCGGTGTTGCCGCTCTGCATTTGAATACTTCCATCAGGATTTACCTGCTTGCTTACTATTCGATAGATTTTTGAAACGTTTGGCAGAAACCGATCATAGCTCACTTCATCTTTTGTATATAGAAGAATGAGCATAGCACAGGCAAGCCCCATACTTAACCCGGCAATATTAATGACAGAATATACCTTATTCCTGATGAGGTTACGGAATGCAGTTTTAAAATAATTTCTGAACATGATAAGATTGTTTTGCTGTAATACCGGCTTTTAAATATGGAAAAAATTTATTCTGTTCTTAAACTCTTAACAGGGTTATGTAAAGCTGCTTTAACAGCCTGTGAACTCACTGTAAGAAGTGCAATCAATAATGCTACAAATCCTGCCACAGCAAATACCCACCAGCTAATGGTGATACGGTAAGCAAAATCCTGCAACCATTGATTCATAGCCCACCAAGCTACCGGGAACGCTACGAGAGAGGCAATACCCACCAGTTTTATAAAATCTTTTGATAGCAGCGTGGTAATACTTCCAACAGAAGCACCTAATACTTTACGTACGCCAATTTCTTTGGTACGTTGTTCAGCCATATAAGCTGCCAGTCCAAATAAACCCAAACAGGCAATGAAAATGGCCAGCAGGGAAAAGGAAAGAGCCACTTTTCCAACCCGCTGTTCTGCACGGTACATATTATCAAATGATTCATCAAGGAACTGGTAGCTGAAAGGCATATCAGGAGCCATTGTTTTCCATTTCTGTTCAATTGCTGTAATAAGTCCTTTTACATCAGCAGCAGCAACTTTAAATGCAGCAGCCCATTTGTTATTGCCTAAACGCATGGAAAGAGGACCGATGTTCTGCCGTAATGATTCAAAGTTGAAATTTTTTACTACTCCAATTATTGTATAAGGAGTGGAGGTATTGGCACTATTGCCATCCGATGAATACAATTTTTTACCAACAGGATTATCAACACCCATGATTTTTGCTCCAGCCTCGTTAATGATAATAGCCGATGAATCAGAACCATACTGTGTTGAAAAATTTCGGCCAAAAACCATTTCCATGCCAAGAACCGGTATATAATCATAATCTACCTGCCACGACTGCATGTTAAAACCGTTTTTTTCTGTCATCACAGCTTCGGTAGAAAACGTATTATCACTGCGGGAAGAATTGCTTACCGGTAAATACCCTGCAAAAGAAGATGCTTTGACACCACTTATTTTGCCTACTTCATTTCTGAACGCATCTACATTATTGCCTAAAGCTGAAGTATTATTTATAACCAATAACTGATCTTTATTAAATCCGATTTTGGTGTTCTGAATATAGTTCAGCTGTTTGTACACAACAATGGTTCCGATGATAAGCACAATGGATGTAAAAAACTGGAACACCACCAATGCGCTTCTGAAATTATTTTTACTGAACCCATTATTGATTTTCCCTTTCAGTACAGCAATAGGCCGGAATGATGACAGAAAAAATGCAGGGTATAAACCGGCGAGCACACCTGTTACAATGGGCATACTAATTAAAAACAATAAATAACCGGGTTGTAAAAGTTCGTTTATGTTTAATGTTTTGCCTGATATAGAATTAAAATAGCCAATGCTTAACCATACCAGCCCTATAGCGAGAAGAAGACCTATAAATACCATAAGTGTAGATTCTGTTAAGAACTGACCGATAAGCATTTTCTTTTCTGTACCTAATACTTTTCTGATGCCTACTTCTTTAGCCCTGTTGACTGAACGGGCAGTAGAAAGATTCATAAAGTTAACACAGGCAATGAGCAGAATAAATAGTGCAACAGCTGAAAAAATATAAACATATTGTATACTGCTGTTTACACCCAATTCCGGAAACCGGTCAGATTTCAAATGAATATCCAATAAAGGCATCAGGGAGTACACAAGTTTATTACCTGTTTTTTCAAAGTCGGCCATACTGTTAATCTGCATAAACTGTTTGGCCTGTGGTAGAATATACTTATCTATAAACTGCGTAAAGTTTTTTTCAAATGCCTTGGCATCAGTTCCTTCCTTCAATAAAAGATAGGTATGAAAATTATGGCTCAGAAAATTTCCCCATCCATAATCCACATTATCCATAGAGAAAAAGAAGTCGAAATTAAAATGCGAATTATCAGGAATATCTTTTATAACAGCTGTTACTTTGTAAAGTGTTTTGGTATTATCGTTGGTCTCTACACTTTGACCAATGACATTAACAGAACCAAAATATTTATTGGCGGCCGACTCTGTAATCACCACCGTATTGGGTTCATTTAATGCAGTTTCCGGATTACCGGCAATCACAGGCAGGGTAAACACTTCAAACAATGTTGAATCAGCATGAGCAACACGGGTTTCATTTATAAACCCATTGCCTTTTTTGATGAGTTTTGAGCCGGCGGAGTTATAGATCCTTACAAACTGCTCTACCTGCGGGTAATCTTTTTTGAGCGCAGCACCCATAGGATCGCTGGATACTGCCAGTTTTAAATCTGTACCACCAAAACGTATATCAGAATTAACCCTGTAAATACGGCTTGCTTTTTTGTGATAGTGATCATAACTCAATTCATCTACCACATACAGGGCAATTAAAATAAAACAGGCAAGCCCTACTGCCAAACCTGCAATATTAATGATAGAGAATGTCCGGTTTTTGAGCAAATTTCTCCAGGCAATAACAAAATAGTTTTTCAGCATGATGATAAAGTTTTATTCTGTTCGTAAACTTTTAACCGGGTTTGATACTGCTGCTTTAACTGACTGAAAGCTTACAGTTACCAATGTTATAATTAAAGCAGCTCCTACTGCCAGTACAAATACCCACCAGGGCATATCAGCACGGTAACTGTATTTCTGCAGCCACTCACGCATGTAGTAATAAGCTATGGGTACAGCAATCAAGGAAGAGCATAATACCAACAGTATAAAATCTTTTGATAACATTTGCCACAGGTTGAGTACAGATGCTCCTAATACTTTGCGGATGCCGATTTCTTTGGTTCGTTGCTCAGCAACATAAGCTGATAATCCAAACAGACCCAAACAGGAAATAAGAATGGTTAAGAAGGCAAATATGGCTGCCAGTTTACCCACCATCATTTCAAAACGGATTTTCTTACCAAACTCTTCATCTGTAAAATGATATTCAAACGGAAAAGCCGGATTGTATTTCTGGAAAACAGGTGTGATGGCTGCAATGGCCTTACCTGCGGAAACATCGGGCTTAATCCGGAACATTAATGTGCTGGACCAACCCGGATTGTAAAAAAACAAAGCCGGACCCACCGGTTCAAACGGATTGCTCATGATGGTGTTTTCAGTTACACCTACAATGGTAAG
>CAYPBV010000192.1:0-5245 GCA_964409025.1 uncultured Chitinophagaceae bacterium
CCAGCTACCAACTCCCGTCGAAACGAACATTCTTCTCGAAACAAAATGGGACCGAATAATTCTTTTTTAAACAATTCCGGTGTAATGCCGTTTTCATACAGGAAACTCATTCGGCAATGTGCACCCAGTTCATAATATTTGGAATGCATCACGTGCATATTGGCATCTACATCGCTCCAGCGAAGTTCAAAGGTTTTTGAGTAAGTTTTCATTAAGTGAAATTATGAAGAAAATAAAAGCATACAGTGTTTATGGAATACACAGAGGAATACTGTTTATTTTCAAAACCTGTTTTCCATAAAATAAAAAAGGCCGGTTTTTAAACCAGCCTTTTATTAAATTATGTTACAACTACCGACCAAATACTATTGACCATCGGCTTATTTTCTTTTGTACAGCAAATTATAATACTCTGCTGCCATCCTGTTACTGTCAAACTGGAAACGCACATCACGCATACCATTCTGTGTTATCTGGCGCCATACACTATAGTTATCATAGTACAGCGGGAGAATTTGTTTTTCCAGTACTTCATACACCTGCTCTAAATCGTATTGATCCTGCTCGGTTACATGCACACTTGTATAATCAATTGGCGGAACAATAAAGCTGTTGTTTCCATGATTGGCAAATTCACAAATCCATCCATCAAACGTACTGAAGTTCACCGCACCATTCATAGCTGCAGTCATACCACTGGTGCCGCTGGCTTCACGGGGCACACGTGGATTGTTGAGCCATGCATCTGCCGCTTGTTTTAAGCGTTTGCTCAATGCCAGTTCATAACCTGTACATACGGCCATATTTTTATACCGCTTACTGATATGTACCAGATTATTAAACTCACTGATGGCAGGATAGTCAAGCGGGTAAGGCTTACCGGCCCAAATAACCTGTACCGGATATTTTTTATTATTCATCAATGCATCAAAACGCTCTACATCTCTTGTTAATAAATCGGCACGTTTGTAACCTGCAAAACGACGGGCCCATACAATGGTGAATACATTGGGGTCAAACAGTTTGCCGGTTTGATCAGCCACTATATCCATTGCACGCTTCTTTAAATATTTTTTACGATCATCAAAACGTTCGTCATTATTTTCATCCATTGCATAGTACAACTGCTTATCTGCCCAATAACGCCAGTTTTGAGCATTGGTTATACTTATAATTGGTGCAATACCTTCATAATGACCCCACATTTTACGGCTTACTTCGCCATGCAATGCACTTACTCCATTGGAGATGCGGCATAAACGTAATGCTGCCAGTGAATGATTAAACTGATCATCTGTTATACCGGTAATCTTTCTTACTTCATCCAAAGGCACACCGCAGAAATAACTCATTTTTTCGCAGAGATAAATATCATGCTTTTCATTACCTGCTTCTTCGGGTGTGTGTGTGGTAAACACTACATGCTTTTTCACTTCATCCACACTACCCCATTTTTTGTAGAGATAAAATGCTGCAGAAATAGCATGTGCTTCATTAAAATGATAGACATCGGGTTTGAAACCAAGTTCATCAATCAACCTGGCACCGCCCACACCCAGCAAAATAAACTGTGCTACCTTGGTAGCTACATTGGCATCATACAAACGGTGGCTGATGGTTTGAGATACATAATCATTTTCCGGTACATCTGTGCTCAGCAAAAACATAGGTGCTGATTTAAACGTTTCCGGATTTAAATACCACGCTTTTACCCAAACCGGATGGTCATGTATATTAATCTGAAATTTTATACCTGTATCTTCCAGAAAATTGTAGATTTTTTCATTCCACTGTACTTGCAGGGTTTGATCCTGATTACGTGCCTGATCATAATAGCCATACTTCCATAAAATACCAATGCCAATTAAATTCTGTTTGAGTTCATATGCACTGCGCATGTGCGAACCTGCCAAAAATCCTAAACCACCACTGTAAATTTTCAAGGGTTGATGTACGGCAAACTCCATGGAGAAATAAGCTGCCTTTTTTGAAAAGTTACTATCTACTGTAAAAGGCACTTTAAAATTTGTAAACGACATAATCGAGTTAGTTTTCGCTAAAAAGTGTCGCAATATAGAGTTAAAATGTTAAACAAAAATCTTTTGTAGAGCATGGTTTTACACAGCTATTTCTCGGGAACGATTGCAGTAGCTTCTATTTCTACTAACATCTGTTGGTTAATGAGGCCCTTTACTTCAATCATTGCAGAAGCGGGCTTAATGTTTTGAAATACTTCTCCATGAGCTTTGCCCACTTCTTCCCAGCGGCTGATATCTGTTACATACACACGTGTACGTACAACATCATTCATGGATGCACCCGCACTGATTAAAGCTTTTTCTATTTTTTGAAGAATGAATTTTGTTTGTTCGTACATACTGTCGCCTCCAATTAATACATCACCATCTACAGCGGTTGTACCTGCCACTTCAACAATATTTCCAATGCGTACGGCTCTTGAATAGCCCACAATATTTTCCCAAGGCGAACCGGAACTGATGTTGATTCGATTGCTCATTTCTTTTTAGCTGATTTAGGTTTAAGAGGCTCTTTCTTTTTTAAATAACTGCCCTCAAAAAAGCAGGTGATATCTCTGTAACTGCCACACCCGTTAGTTTCTTTAATACTAACACTGCTACTTGAAAAGGAAAACAAAATTTCACAGGGACTTCCCTTATCATGAAACACGCCTTTACCGGCTGTTGTAAACTCTCCTTCGCCTTTTACTTCGCCAATACATTCACCATTTTGCTTGCTGAAATGAATAAAAAACTGAAAGGTTTTGGGTGTGCGTCCGTCACGTATGGAAACGAGATTCTTTTTATCGCTTGAATAATCAGCAGAGTATTTATTTTTCCTCGGCAATGTATCAATTGGATTGCCCATGATTTCATCACTCAAGTCCTGCGTACTGTTGGTCATGGTAAGAATCATCCTGCCTTGGGCATCCATGTAATAAATGGTTTCATCCGTCCAGTATTCGCCTGTGGGTGTACGCTGTTCTTTAATAAACGAAATATTGTAACGACTGTCAATACGAACATAACGGCCGGGTTTGGAAGCAGGGCCATTATCCAGCAGCATGGTACTTCCGGTGAAATTATTTTTTTCATTAAAATAATACAGATGCACAGCTTTTTTACTGCCAGCCACTGATTTTATGAAAACATAGTTGCCTTTTTGTGCATCCGTTGATTTACCAAGTACAAAAAGTTTAAGTTGTTTACTTACGGGATAATTTTTCTTAAAAACAGAATCAGGCAAAAAAGATTGAAACACTTTCTGATTGATAGCAGTGGAATCCTTTTCTTTTTTCTGCAGGGTAGAATCATGCACCACCAGGGGAAGCTTAAGCTCAGGTGAAAGCTGCAGAAAGTCTTTAATGGTAAGGTCTTCATCTGCCACGCTACGCACCTTAACTTCTTTACAGGCAAACAAAAACATTACAAACAGAATACAAATGATTCGAAGCATCATAGGCTGTAGTTGGTTTTGTGAATATAAAGCATCAAAACTGAGCCACAAAATTCTGTTTGGTTTAAGAGAGAAAGGAGATTTTTGATTTCCCACAAAGGCATGAAGAACACGAAGAATACTTTTTTCTTCCCCACCTTGCCTTCTTCCCGGCAACATATCTTCTTTTCACCTTTGTGTGTTTACAGTAAAATATTTTTCTTCAGTTTCAAAATTTTTTTTAGGTTTGTCTAAATTTTATTTTCATAGTATATGAATTTTTCAATTGCGGAAGAAAACTATATCAAAGCCATCTGGCACCTGCAGCAGACTGACAGCAATGTTACCACCAATGAACTGGCGGCCGAGCTGCAAACCAAGCCCGCTTCCGTTACCGATATGCTTAAACGGCTTAAAGAAAAAAAACTCCTCAACTATGAACCCTACTACGGAGTGAAACTAAATGCAGAAGGAAAAAAGTTAGCACTCAACATCATCCGCAAGCACAGGCTGTGGGAATTCTTTTTAGTAGAGAAATTAAAATTCAACTGGGATGAAGTACATGCCATTGCCGAAGAACTGGAACATGTAAGCAGTCCCGAGCTGGTGAAACGTCTCGATGATTTTCTTGGCAATCCACGTTTTGACCCGCATGGCGACCCCATACCGGATGGCAGTGGCAAAATGGAAAACATTAACCAGGTGAGTTTACATCAACTCAAAGAAAACACTTCAGCAATCGTAACAGGAGTAGGCGACCAGAGCAGCAGTTTACTGGACGTACTCAGCAAAAAAAATATCAGCATCGGTACCAAACTGGAAATCAAACAACGCTACCCGTTTGATAACTCTGTTGAAATAAAAATCCGCAACCAGCCTTTAATCACCATCAGTGAACAGCTGGCAAAGAAAATATTTGTGAAATTTAATTAAAACAGTTATGCGTTACCCGTTATGAGTTACGGGTCGTTTCAATACAATCAACCTCATGAAATGTAAACCACTCATAACACATAACCCATAACCCGTAACAGAATTATACTATGCAACAACTCGAAACTTTTTTTCATAATGCAGGCCCTGTGTGGAGCGCACTCATTGGTGGTGTGTTTACCTGGCTCTGTACCTTACTCGGCGCCTCCTTTGTTTTTTTCTTTAAAGAAATGAAACGCTCCGTGCTCGATACCATGCTGGGACTCAGCGGTGGTATTATGCTGGCTGCCAGCATTTTCAGTTTACTGGTGCCCAGTATCCAAATGAGTGAAACCATTTATCCATCCATGCCATGGATGCCTGCCATTGTAGGTTTTGCATTGGGAGCTTTGTTTGTATTTGGATTGGATAAAATTTTACCACAGGTGCACATCAACTTTAGAACCAGTGAAGCAGAAGGTGTAAAATCATCCTGGCACCGCACCACCCTATTAATTATGGCCATTACCTTACACAACATTCCCGAAGGCCTGGCCGTAGGTGTTATTTTTGGTGCCGCATTGGAAGGTGGCACTGAAACAACCATTGCCGGAGCTATTGCACTGGCTATCGGCATTGGCATACAGGATATACCGGAAGGTTTTGCAGTAAGCATGCCGTTGCGCCGGCAGGGTTTGAGCCGATGGAAAAGTTTTTATTACGGCCAGCTATCTGCTGTTGTGGAGCCCATTGCCGCACTGCTGGGTGCGGTGCTGGTTATTTACATGCAAAACTTTTTACCCTTTGCCCTTGCCTTTGCCGCAGGCGCTATGATTTTTGTAGTAGTAGAAGAAGTGATTCCCGAAACACAGCGTGATAA
>CAYPBV010000193.1:0-5175 GCA_964409025.1 uncultured Chitinophagaceae bacterium
GGATTGTTTATTGTAAACAATAACCTTGTAAACACATCGTGGAATCAATGCTATCGTTTGGTGCAACGGGCCAACCAGCATTTACAGGGAATGGAAAACGGTAAAAACAATGTATCGGCTCAAACTTTTGCGAGGATACGTGCAGAGGCATTGGTGTTAAGAGCATGGGCTTATTTTCATTTAGCATACATGTTTGGCGATGTACCTTATTACAGAACTACTCCTGCTGTTAATGAATTACTCAGCAGTACTAAAACTCCTGTTGCCACTATTGTTGCAGATATGTATAAAGATCTGGATGAAGCAGCAGCAGGATTTGATGCAGCAGGTGTAGCACCTGTACAATTAATGGGTCGTGTAAATAAAGGGGTGGCATTAGGGTTAAAAGCAAAGTTTGCACTGCTTATTAAAGATTATCGTACTGCTGTTAATGCTACCAATACAATTATCACCGGTGGACAATATGGATTGAATCCAAGCTTCCCTAATTTGTTTGTACTTGCCGGACAACGTACCAATGCCGGCCGTGAAATCATGTTTAATCAAACCTATCCTACAGATGTATTGGATCCTCAAAACTGGATGGTTGTATTGAGCATTCCACGCCAGGTTACTAACTCACAAAGCAGTCATTTCCCTTCACAGGCATTGGTTGATCGTTATGAAGGAAGAGATGGATTACGCATTGATGCATCAGCAGTTTATGATCCTGCCAATCCACGTGTAAACAGAGATAATCGTTTACGCTGGACCGTATCTATGCCCGGTGATACCATCGTTTATCAAAATAATACAACAGTAGCACCATATGTAAATCCGAGAGAGCGTACCATTTTTAATATTTATTCAAATGTGCGTCGTCGCTTTAACTGGACCACAGGTGTGTTTGATAATGTAACTGGAAATAATGACTGGATTGGTGCACAGGCTGCAGGTATTCAATGGCAGGTAAGTGCTACGGGTAATATTGGTGGCGTAGGTTATGTATGGAGAAAATATATTGACTCTACGCAGTATTCATGGGAAACAAAAACAGGTTATATCCTCATGCGTTATGCTGATATTCTTTTGATGTATGCCGAAGCTAAAATTGAACTGAATGAAATTGATGGTACAGTTACAAATGCTATTAATCTGGTACGCAACAGAGCAGGCCAGCCAAGTGTAGCAGTAACAGACCAGGCAACTTTACGCAGAATTGTAAGAAATGAGAGAGCAGTTGAGTTTGCAGGCGAAGGCTTGCGTTTATTTGACTTGAGAAGATGGGATATTTATGGAAAAGCAAACAGCGGTCCTGTAGTAGGTGCAGCTATTGATCCTTTAGTAGCACCTGCCACTCCTGTGTTTGATGCCGATGGTATTCCTGATTACAGCGCAAGTGTAAACCAGCGTATTCGTTTCCGTAACCAAACGAGAAATAATACCAACCCCAGATTTAAATTGTGGCCAATACCACAATTTGAGATTGATGTAAATCCGAAGATTACTCAAAATACAGGCTGGTAAAATTTTTATTGGTCATAATCAATAGTTTCTGCCCCGGTGTTTACCGGGGCTTTTTTAAATCAATAATTTTGAGCATATGAACAGGAATGAAAGCTTGGATGCATTACGTGGCTTTGCTATACTTACTATGATCTTAAGCGGTGCCATTGCTTATGGTGATGTATTACCTGCCTGGATGTTTCATGCACAGGTGCCGCCACCGCTGCACAAATTTGATCCATCGATACCCGGTATTACCTGGGTGGACCTGGTGTTCCCTTTTTTTCTGTTCAGTATGGGAGCTGCCATTCCATTATCATTGAAAAAGTATATTGAAAACAAAAAAGGATTTCTGTTTGTGTTATGGATGGCGTTGAAGCGATTTCTGTTGCTTGCTTTTTTTGCATTGTTTACCCAACATATGAAAGCATGGGTGATAGCAGAGGCACCAACAGCAACCGAACATTTACTTTCACTATTGGCTTTTGTTTTACTCTCCTTCCAGTTTTATGAAAATAAAAATGAAAAACTGAAACTGGTTTTCCTGATTACCAAACTTGTTTCAT
This sequence comes from uncultured Chitinophagaceae bacterium, assembly GCA_964409025.1. GTDB lineage: Bacteria > Bacteroidota > Bacteroidia > Chitinophagales > Chitinophagaceae > Lacibacter. The sequence goes on from CAYPBV010000193.1 coordinate 2,052, forward strand.
TTACAGCTGCTTTGTTTTTACTATGGAAACTTCCTTTCTGGAGTGGAAAAGGTTTTGATTTTTACAAGAGTGATATTATTATTCTGGTGCTTGCCAATATGGCTTTGTTCGGTACATTGATTTATTATTTCACTGCTGATAAACCTTTATTACGAATCGGATTATTGCCGTTTATGATGGCGGTGTTTTTAGCAGCCAAGGAACCGGCAGATGGATGGGCAAAAGAATTATTCAACTTCAATCATATTGGCGCCTTTCAGTTTGATTGGCTGTATAAGTTTTACTTTCTGAAATATCTCTTCATCATTATTCCGGGAACAGTGGCGGGAGAGATGATGATAGCGGAAATGAAAAATGAAATATTGAAAATGGAGAATAAAAAACTAAAACCATCTGTTGAAAATGTGCTGCTGCTCATTTCATTATTTTTAGTGATTGCCAATTTGTACGGGTTGTTTACACGGATGTTGTTTGTGAATGTATTGGTAAGCTCAATTTTATGTGTTGCCGCTTTGTATTTACTGAAAGCAAAAGAAAATTTATTAAAGCAATTGGCTAATGCCGGCACCTATTTACTCCTGCTCGGCTTGTTCTTTGAAGCCTATGAAGGTGGTATTAAAAAAGATTCATCTACCTACAGCTATTATTTTGTAACCAGCGGACTTGCTTTTTTTACACTGATTGCTTTTAGTATAATGGCCAGGCGAAGTTTTCTCTCTTCTGTTTCAACTTATCTTTCCTTGAATGGTAAAAATCCGATGGTGGCTTATGTGGCAGGAAATTTAGTGTTGTTGCCGCTGTTACAACTCTCGCAAACCAAAACCTATTGGGATGCCATGAATCAAAACTTTTTTATGGGGTTGATGAAAGGGGTGCTGTTTACGGGAGTTGTTTCCCTCATCACAATTTTTTTTGTGAAGCGGAAATGGTTTTGGAAAACGTAGATATTGGTGAGTACGGCCCTGAGGCTGCCACATTAATATTACTTTGACGTTTTATTCTATCAGCATGAGCTCTTCTAACTTCATACCGCTTGCAGGATGAAGGTTTTTAATTTCAACTCCTGTTATGTTCATTTGCTTTTGAAAAAATTCATACAACGTTTTTTCATCCTTTCCTTTTGTATGAGCAAAAATCATTCGTGCATCCGTAACACTTCTTATATCCACTCCGTAACGCAGTTGTTTTTTAAAAGCAACCTCATTATTACTGTAGAAAATAATTTCGGCAACCGGAGTTCCTTCCTGTAAAATGGTTTCAGTGGTTGCTTTCAGAACAAAGCCTGATGAGCTTTTTGTGCTGAAATTAAATTTGCAAGAAACAGGTAATTCTTTCTGTGCTGCCGATGTGATGTTTTGAAACTGAACTGTTTCATTGATTTTCCACCCGTTTTTGTTTTTTATCGGTTTGGCCTGCGAATAGAAACGTGTTACCCATTCTGCAATCGGTTCATAAGGTAACTGTTCAGGTAATTCTTTTCTTCCGCTCCATGCATAATCCATTGCCAGAATATAAGCGCCAAATTGTTCAATGTTGAGCAGCATATTTTTTTCACTGCTTTCAAAATCGGCCCATGTGGTTTGCAGCACACCTGCGCCTTCATCGATGGCTGCATGTACAAAACCACGCACATTGTTGGGCCATAGCCATGGTGATGCTAATGGCATATTATTGTTTTGCTTCCATAGCTGCAGGTTGGTTTTATAAATCTCCGGATTGGAGTTGTTGATATAATGCCAATCAGCTACATAACTTCCTTTGGGGATAAAACTTCTAATCGTTGCTGCACGTTCTTTGGTATGACCGTTTAATGCATCAGGTCCTTCGCCGGGACCAAGACCCATATCGCCCCACAACATGAGCCTTGCTTTTTTATCTTGTGCATAGTTGTGCAGAAAGCTGATTTGTGTTTTGAAGTAGTCCACTTCTTTTTCTCTTGGTTGATCAAAACCAATCATACCTATTTCATCAAATCCAATATGCATGGTCTGTGGCTTGAGTAACGCAAATGTTTCATCCCATAATTGCTTTACTGCTGTTTGCGATTGCGGTAAATCGGGATTGAGCGTGTAAGGATATTGGGGATTCACGGCCATGAACCGGTTTTGTTTGGGTTTAAAAAACCATTCCATGTGGCCCAGACTTTGAATCAATGGTATCGGTTCGTTGTAGTGCCTGCGCAAATAATCAAATTCAGCTTTTAAATGATTCATCGGCACGGAAATACTGTTATGTAATTCAGGACGGCTTTTCCATTGTGCCTGCTCACATTGCAGTACCACTTTATTCATCTTTAATGGAAATAGAATATGGTCGTACATTCTTTTATGCAGTTGCCAGCTGGTGGGGCCTGTAAACATGTGAATCCCCCGCCATGCCACAGCTGGTTCGTCTTTGATGATGCCCTGCGGAATAAGTAACTGTCCGTTTATGTTTTGAGTGAGTTGTACTAATGTGTGAACTGCATGCTGCAATCCTTGTGGTGTTTTATATTGAATTGAAATCAGCTTCTCTTTGATTTCTATTTGATAACCTTCATCGGCCAGTTGATCGTTTTGCTGTGTTTGAATGTTAGGAAAATAATTGTTGCCGATTTGCCAATGAAACCTGAGCATATTTCTGTACTGCTGTACGGTGGATGAAACAGAAGAAGGTTTTGCAGTTGCAATGATGTGCGATTCATTTTTTAAATCCATCAACTTTGGTTGAGGAAGCAGAACATTAGGTTTTACAGAATTGTTCCAGACTTTCTCCTGCTTTGAAAGCTCAACTGTTTTTGAAATTCTATTATTATTTTTTAAAATGCTTTTTATACTATCAGCAACAAATGGAATAATATTGAAACCTCTTTTCAAGCCACTGCTTTTTGATACAGGAATATTGTCCTCATAAAATACAATATATTCCTGCCTTGCCCTGTAATCTTCTTTTGCAGGTGAAGGATTTGTTTGAAGTTTTATTTTGAAATTATGTGAAGCTGTAATGGCAAAATTTCCGAAAGCTGTATAAACAAGAATGCTGCTGCCATTAAAATTTTCAATGTTGCCTGTACTGTCTCCATCTAAAGGTCGCCAAATGGCATCTTTTAAATAAGGGGCCCAGAGTTTTGCATACACAATATCTG
>CAYPBV010000194.1:0-2287 GCA_964409025.1 uncultured Chitinophagaceae bacterium
AAGCAAAACCGCACCTAAAGGAGGCAAATGCAGATTAAGCTCGTACCACTTTTCCTTTTTGTCAACAGTTCGCAGCTCTATTTGCGGATTAAAGGTATTGCCTGTGCCACCGTATTTCTTTGCATCACTATTAAATATTTCCGTCCACTCGCTCTTACCCTGCACATGTATTTTCCAATTTTCCCGTACTACGGGAGTCATATTAAGAACAACTACAATATCATCTTTTGGCTTTTTTCCTTTGCGTTTAAACACTATTACAGATTCACTTCTGTGATTTAAATCAACCCACTCAAAACCAAATTGGTTGAATTGATTTTCATATAAAGCCGGCTCAGCTCTGAGCAAGTGACACAAATCTTTTACACATTCTCTGGCACCTATATGATAATGATGCTCCAGAAGCTCCCACTGCAGTTCGCTTTTATAATTCCATTCATTGGTAGCGCCAAATTCATTGCCCATGAATAAAAGTTTACCGCCGGGGTGTGCAAACATATAACTGTACATCAAACGCAGGTTGGCAAATTTTTGCCACTCATCACCAGGCATTTTATACAGCATCGGGCTTTTGCCATGTACTACTTCATCATGACTGAGCGGAAGCATGAAATTTTCATCATAATAATACATCATGCTGAATGTAAACTGATCCTGCTGAAACTGACGGTAAATGGGATCCTGTTTAAAATACTTCAAGGTATCATGCATCCAGCCCATCATCCATTTCATGCCAAAGCCAAGTCCATCGGCAAAAGTTGGTTTTGAAACACCGGGCCAATCGGTTGCTTCTTCAGCAATGGTTTGTACATCAGGTAAATCACGAAAGATGGTTTCATTCAAATCTTTAATAAAGGCGATGGCCTCTAAGTTTCCATCACCACCAAACTCATTGGGCTCCCATTGTCCGGCCGTTCTTGAATAGTTGAGTTTAAGCATGGAAGAAACGGCATCTACCCTTAATCCATCAACATGATAGAGTTTAAGCCAGTACATAGCACTGCTGATGAGAAATGATTTTACCTCACCCCGCTTATAATTGAATATGTAACTGTTCCAGTCAGGATGATAGCCTTTACGCATATCGGCATACTCATAGGTGTGTGTACCATCAAACATAAACAGACCATGCGCATCATAAGGAAAATGCGAAGGCACCCAATCCAGCAGCACACCTATACCTTCTTCATGAAAACGATCTACCAGATTCATAAACTGCTGCGGATTACCATAACGTGATGTGGGGGCAAAATAGCCGGCACCCTGGTAACCCCAGCTTCCATCAAAAGGATGTTCCATTACGGGCATTAACTCTATATGCGTAAAGCCCATTTCTTTTACGTAGTTCACCAGTCGGTCAGCAAAATAATCATAGCTATGGTACACTTCTTCATTATATCTGTCTGGGCGCATCCAGCTTGCCAAATGCACTTCATACACACTCCAGGGTGCTTCAAGTTTGTTATGATCTTTTCTTTTTTGCATCCACTCATTATCACGCCATGTATAATCCAGATTCCATGTGATGGATGCGGTTTTGGGTCGTACCTCCCAAAAATTTGCATAAGGGTCACCTTTATCCAATTTCAAACCTGCATAACCGTGAATGTGATATTTGTAAGATTCACCCTTTGCCAGATTGGGAATAAAGCCTTCCCATATACCTGAGTTATCCATACGCACATATAAAGGATGACTCACCGGATTCCAATGATTAAAGTTGCCAATAACAGAGATAAATGTGGCATTGGGCGCCCATACTGCAAAATAATAACCATCTGTACCCAGTACATTCATAGCATGCGATCCAAAGAGTTCATAACAACGATAATTGGTACCATTCTGAAAGTTGGAAATATCATCACCTTCAAAACGTGAATAATTCCATACCGGTTTTGATGTATCAATAAAATGATGGTCCTCGTATCGTTCTTTTGTTTTCACTGTTGGTTTTGCAGATGTTGACTTTTTAGCGGCCGTTTTTTTGGTAACGGGCTTTGCAGCTTTTGCCATTGGTATAATTTATTTAACCGTTTGATATGGAAAAGTAACACTTTAACATCTTGCACGCAACAACAACTGAAAAAAGATTCTATTGTTGTGTCTTAAAACCGAAGTAACACTACTTATGAACCTGAAACTGACATTTGTTTTGCTCCTCAGCATTGCAAGCCTGCAATGCTATAGCCAATCAAGCATTAAAGGAAAGATTACTGATACTTCTACTGCCATTAAAACAAAGATGGCGGTTGTTTCCTTGATAAAAAGTAAAGACTCCGTGCTACAG
>CAYPBV010000194.1:2297-5174 GCA_964409025.1 uncultured Chitinophagaceae bacterium
GGGCAATTACATTTTGATGGTGAGTTTTCCGGGTTTTGCTGATTACGTGGAAGATGTAGCACTGAAGTCAGCAGAAGAGCTTAGTAAAAACATTTTCATTATTCCCAAAAGCAAATTGCTGCAGGAAATTATTATTCAAAACAAAGTAGCAGCCATACGCATTAAAGGCGATACTACAGAATATAAAGCAGATAGTTTTAAAGTGGGGCCTAATGCCAATGTGCAGGATTTATTAAAACGATTGCCCGGCCTGCAGGTTAATGCTAAAGGTGAAATAACTGCACAGGGGCAGAAAGTAGAAAAAGTATTGGTGGATGGTGAAGAGTTTTTTAGTGATGACCCTGCCGTGGTTACACAAACACTACGAGCTGATGTGGTTGATAAAGTTCAGTTGTTTGACAAAAAAAGTGAACAGGCTGAATTTACCGGTGTAGATGACGGGCAAAAAACAAAAACCATCAATCTTGAATTGAAAGATGATAAAAAGAAAGGTTATTTCGGAAAAATAGAGGCAGGTACTGACTTTAATCAATACCAGAGTACCAAAGGAATGATTAACTCCTTTCAGAAAAAAAGAAAAGCTGCGGCATATATCACAAACAACAATACCACATTTGAGGGATTAAACTGGAGTGAGCAAAGAAATTTTGGGGGCAGCAACAACAAAATGGAAGTAACCGATGGCGGCGGATTAATGATTTGGAATGAAGGAGATGATTTCAGCGGAGGACAAGGCTTACCCAATTCAACTACAGCAGGTGCCAGTTACAGTAATAGATGGAATAAAGATAAGCACGGCATTAACGGAAGTTATCAATTCAACAATCAGGAGGTGAATGGCCGTAATGAAAGTATTACAAAAACAATTTTGCCAGATACTACATTTACCAACACCACCGCTGAGCAATTTAACACCTTTAGAAGAAGAAATAAACTTTCAGGTATTTATGACTGGCAAATAGATTCCGGCAGTTCCTTAAAATTTAAAGCAAATGGCTCACTTATAAACGGAAGAAAAACCACAAGCTTTACCGGGCAGAGTTTAAGTGAAGAAAATGCTATCATTAACAGTTCCAGCAGAACCATCAGTACAGCAACAGAGAACCGTGATTTTACTTCTGAATTGAACTGGAAAAAGAAGTTTAAAAAGAAAGGGAGAACGCTGAGCTTAACCGGAAATTTCAGCAATAATGAACGTACCGGCGACGGATTTTTATTTGCAGATAATTCATTTTTTGGGAAAGCCGGCAATTTGGTAACACAACAAAACGTGAACCAGCGTAAAACCAATGACGAAAAAAGACAAAACGTACAAACAAGTTTAGTTTTTACAGAATCGATCGGTAAAAAATGGTTTCTGGAATTAAACTACCGCAACAGTTTTAACCGGAATAATGCTGAACAAAATACGCTGGAGCAATCCATTAATGCCGGCATCTACGACAAATTGATTGATTCATTAAGTAATAAATTTCTTTTCAGAACTACTGACCATACCGGAGGTTTTTCATTAAGATTTACGGAGAAGAAGTATAATTTCAGTTTTGGCTCTGCACTGGGCAAAACAGATTTTAACCTGGAGGAAGTGAGAAAAAACAGGCAGCGAAATGTAAGTTTTACCAATATACTGCCACAGGCATCATTCAAATATAATTTTGGAAAACAAAAAGCACTAACTGTTCAATACAATGGACGAACTGAAAACCCAACATTACAGCAAATCAATCCGATTATTGATAATATTGATCCGCTTAATATAACATTAGGCAATGAAAATCTCCGCCAATCTTTCATCCATAACATTAATTTCAATTTTTTCGATTCAAAACAAATTAAAGGAAAGTATTTAAATATGAGCGGTAATTTCAGCCTCATACAAAATGCAATTTCAAACGACAATAGCATTGATTCTCTTGGACGCAGAGTAAACCAGAGTGTAAATGTAAATGGCAATTATAATGGCAACTTATCAGCATGGTATGCATTTCAACTTAAAAAGGGCTTTTTTATGAGCTTCAATATCAATAATTCATTAAGCCGGTTTGTAAATTTTGTAAATAATCGTGAAAATATAAATGATAATTATAGAATCGGAATTGGTACAGGTTTCAGCAGATGGAGCGATAAAGCGTTTAGCTTTGGTTTAGATATTTCTGCAAGCAGAAACTTTTCTTCTTCATCTATAAACAGAGGAGCTGTTACCCGTTTCTGGAGTTTCCGCTCTTACCCCAATATTAATTACAGTTTCAAAAAACAAAAGCTATACATTAATCTTGAGGGTGATTTTACAATCTACCAACGTACCAGTGCTTTCCAAAACCAAAGAAACATTTTCATTGTAAACGGAAATATTCGCAAATTGTTTTCCAGGAAAGATGCTTTTGAAGTAAAACTCTCTGTAAACGATTTGTTCAATCAAAACCTCGGTATTCAACGAAACATCACCAGCAACTTTGTTCAGGAAAATACATTTCAGAATCTGCGTCGGTTTTTCCTGCTGAGTTTTGTATGGAATTTTAATAAAAACGGTAAACCTTCTGAATTTTAATATGAAACAGATCATCTTATTTGCAGCCTTGTTTGTTGTTGCTTTAGTTTCAAAAGCACAGCCCGTTTTCATAGGCAATGGTTTTATTGAATATGAACGGCGCATGAATCAGTTTTCGTTTTATGAAAAAGAAGAAGAGGAAAGTGTTTGGATACAGGAAATGAAAAAAACATTTCCCAAGATGGTGAATGATGTATTTCATCTTTACTTCAACAATCAAAAGACTACCTACAAACTGGGCGTTGAAAATAACAGCAACAAATATGTATGGGGCCGCAAACCCAGCGAAACAGATGTAGTAGTAAGAGATATAAACAATGGTACTGTTT
>CAYPBV010000195.1:0-5158 GCA_964409025.1 uncultured Chitinophagaceae bacterium
ACAGATACGGATGGTACAATCGCAGCCTATCAATGGACAAAGATTGCAGGGCCTGGTCAATTTACCATTACTGCTCCCACTCAATCACAAACCTTATTCAGTGATTTGGTTCAGGGAATTTATCAGATGGAATTGCAGGTAACTGATGATAAAGGAGCTACAGGAAGAGATACTGTAGTAATTACAGTAAATGCAGGTACATCTGCTGCAAACAATCCACCGGTGGCTTATGCAGGCAATAATCAAACCATAACTTTACCTGTAAATGCTGTAATGCTTAACGGAAGTGGTACAGACAGTGATGGAATAATCACAGCTTATCAATGGACAAAAATTTCTGGACCTGCTCAGTATACAATAGCAAATCCTTCAGCGTCACAAACCAGTTTTTCAACACTTGAAGAAGGTGTTTACCAGGTAGAGTTGAAGGTAACCGATAATAAAGGTGCATTTGGCAGAGATACTGTTACTATAATTGTTGAACATTCTACCTATTTAAGGTTGTACCCTAATCCTACAGCAAAAGACATTGTAATTGAGTTTGACAATAAAGCAACTGCAGATAAAATCATGTTGCAGATTATTGATATTAATGGCAGGGTTGTTACTCAGAAGGAGTACGATCAAATACAGGCTAATATTCCTCCAATCAAGCTTGATGTTTCCTGGTTAAACAGTTGTACTTATTTTGTAAGGATTAAAACAGATGCAAATACAATACAAACGTTAAAGTTTATAAAGTACTAAGCACTTTTAAGTTGACAAATTTAAAACGGCCTTCGGGCCGTTTTTTTATGAACTTACAGCGTTTGTTTTTTTGCTTATAACTGATGCAAGTGCAAAAGCTGCAAATATGAGGAGAAAAGGTTCTGCAGCAAAGGTATATCTTGGAAAAGCTAATAGAAGAGTGTGTACGGCTGTAACGATAATAAAAGGCAATAATAATAATGTTGATGATAGTAATTTTCGGTAACGCCACCATCCTGCAAATCCTGCAGTTAAAAGAAATAAGTTGGATACACCAATAAGTAAACGGGCACCAAAACCACGGTTACCTCCAGAGGATGATGGAAAAAACCCCCATAATTCCCAAAGGTTTGCCAGTTTATTTTTGATGAATTCTACAGGATTGTCAATGGCAAACTGCATATAGAGGGTTTGAGCCTGCCGGGCTGTTTTAATTTCAGGATGCCTGGTCATAAAATCCCAATCAATGTACCCGCCAGCTGCTGTTACGGAGTACATGATGTTTACTTTTGAATGTCCTGCAATAGCAAATACACCCGTTTTAATATAACAGTAGTAAGCAACCGCCAGTACAGGAATCAGAAAAGCTATTGCCATTCCCCATCGTACCTTACGAATGAATAGGAATTCCAGGATAATTGTTCCTATAAACACAGGTACAAATTCTGTTCGTACAAGAACTGCAGCAGCCATAAGCAAACCCGCAGCTATAGTTTTCTTTTCAAAGAAACAGCAATAAAAACCTGTAAGAAAGAAAACCGCCGGAACCTCTGAAAGCAGCCATCTGGAATAATTAATTTGTGAAGGGTAAACAGCAGTTAAAAAGGCAGCAATGAGAGGAACTGTAGTATTAGTGCTTAAAACGCCGGCTATACGATATATAAAAAAAACAGTACCTGCACCCATAGCAATGTTCATCCATAAAAGCACAGTTTGAAACCATACCTCCGAAAATGATTTTAAAAGTGCAATTAATAAAGGATATCCATTGGGGAAATAATTGATGAATGACCCGGAGAGTATTGCATCTGCCTGTTTATAATAGTCAAATGTATCAATATGCATATGTGCCTTACCGGAAAAAAAAGTAATTCCAATCCGTAAAACCAACGCAAGCACAAGGATGTACACAATAATATTTTTTTTGCTTTTTAACAGTGGAGAATCAGGAATAACAGATGCAAATAGAAATTTATTCATAACACAGATTAAGCTTTACTACTTTAAGTTGTCAAATATAATATAAGCCTTTTATAACACAACCCTACGTTGTTTAATGGGGAAATAGAAATAAATTTCTATTTTACACCACAATTAAAACTGAATGATTTTTTGGGAATACCTTTTTTTTACTTCTGTAGCCATCCTGTTTTTTAATTATATAGGTTATGCGCTGTTGATATATCCATTTGTTTTATTAAAACGGAAATACGGGCAAAAAAAAATTTACACGGATAAAGAGTTGCCATTTGTGTCATTTATAGTAGCCGCTTATAATGAGGAAGACTGTATAAAACAAAAGCTGGAAAACTCATTGCAACAGGAATATCCTATTTCACGAATAGAATTTATTTTTATTACAGACGGCTCAACTGACAGTACACCTGAGATTGTAAAACAATATGAATCTGTAACATTATTACATGAGCCCGAACGTGCTGGAAAAACTGAAGCCCTTAACAGAGCTGCTGCTTTTGCCACAGGTGAAGTACTTATTTTCAGTGATGCTAATACCATTTTAAACAAAGAAGCCTGCAGTAAAATTGCCCGGCATTATTCCTATGAGAACGTAGGTGGTGTTGCCGGTGAAAAGAAAGTAGTTGAGCGTTTTGATACAACTGATGCTGATAGTGGAAGCGAGGGCTTATATTGGAAATATGAATCGTTTCTTAAAAAAATTGATTCGGATTTCTATTCTGTTGTAGGCGCTGCCGGAGAGTTGTTTTCTATCAGAAAAACATTGTACGAACCCATCAACCGAACTGTAATTCTCGATGATTTTGTACTAAGTATGAAAACTGCACAAAAGGGCTATCGTATTATTTATGAGCCTGAGGCCTGCGCCAGGGAATTACCCTCCTTTTCTGTAGCCGAAGAACAAAAAAGAAAAATCAGAATAGGTGCCGGAGGTTATCAATCCATTATAATGCTATCCTCAATGTTTCGATTCTGGAAGTATCCTTCACTTTTTTACCTGTATTTCTCCCACCGCTTTCTGCGTTGGATGGTTAGTCCGTATATGTTAATAGTGTGTTTGGTTTCAAATTTTGTACTTGTGCTTCTTTATCCGGCTGGCTTCTTTTTTAGGGGTTCACTTATTTTGCAACTGGCTTTTTACCTATTAGCATTGGCAGGCTATTGGCAAAGAGAAAAAGAGAGTAAAACCGGCATCACAAAAATTTGCTATTATTTTCTTTTTATGAACATTTCAGTGATTCTGGGTCTTTTCCGCTACCTCAGGGGAAATCAATCCGCTGTATGGGAAAAGTCAAAACGAAAGGAATTAATCAGGCCGCAGTAACTAATTTGTTACTTTTACGGGCATACAGCCCTTCTGTGTAAAAGGCAGGGCAAAACTTGTGTGAATTGGTCTGCTTTATTACTTTTGTTGATAAAGTGATCTCTTATTTGATAAATCCTTCTATCCTGCCCAATTTCCATATTCCGAAAATTAACCGCTTCTGATTTTTTGATAAAAACCGAAAACTTCAACCGATGGATGTCATCTCGCTGTTTCGTTCTTTACTGGAAAAAAAATGGATCATATTACTGGCAGGTATTTTGGCCGGCGCAATTGTTTTCTTTCTCACCCGCAATTCTCCAAAATATTACCGCTCCACTTCGCAAATTTCAACAGGCTTTACTGTAAGCGATATTATAAAAGTGGGAGATGATAACTTTAACCTGTTTGAAGCTGATGTAAAATTCAACAATACTATTTCTACAATTACTTCACCTTCAGTAATAAGCTATCTTGGCTATCAACTAATACTTCATGACCTGGAAAGTGAAATACCCTTCAGAATTCTAACCGAAAAGCAAAAGCAACTTCCTTTGTACAAAGAAGTAAACAAGGAAAAAGCAATACAAACATTCAGGAAAAAACTAGATTCACTCGAATTACTCACTTCGTTTAAAAAAGATGAGCGGAAATTACTTGAATATTTAGCTTTATACGGATATGATTTTAAAACGCTCACAAAGGCACTTAACGTGTATAGGTTACAGCGTACAGATTATATTCAAATTGACTTTTTCTCTGAGAACCCTGAACTCTCTGCTTTTGTAGTTAACACACTCTATTCACAATTTATAACCTATTATAAAAAGATACGCTCTACTACATCGCAGGAATCAGTTGATACCCTTAAAAGTATTATGGAGAAAAAGAAAGAAGAGCTTGACTATAAGCGAGCACTTGCAGGTGGAGCTTATACAGCAGAAGGAGCACAAAGTTCTTATGATCTTGTAACGAGCTTTGAACAAACATTAACAATTGAAAAAAGCAAGCAGGCTAATTTATATGCAGAGCTCAGAAAAATTGATCAACGGCTTGCAAGTCTTGGAGTGAAAGTACAGAACAATACTCCCGCTGTTTCCAGCAATGAAGAGCTTCTGGTATTACGTAAAGCAATGAATGATGCATATGCTGCTTATCTTAACAGCGGTTCTAAAGACAACGACCTGCTGGCACGTTACAATCAACTTAAAACTGAATATCAAAACAAAGTAGCACAACTTAATAAACCAGTAACACCATTAACAGAAAGACCTACTGAATCAAAAGAAGAATTATTAACAAGAAAAAAAGATGTTGAAATAGATATTGAAACAACTTCGGCATCCATTGCTTCTTTGCAGAGCAAAATAAGCACTTTACGTTCTGCTGCTAACAGTGCGGCGGTAAGAGGTGCTTCAGCAGAAGCTATTGTAAGAGAAATCGAGCAGGCCAATAATGAGTATATTGCTGCAAGGCATAAGTACAATGATGCATTAACCACCAGCTCTGCAGCCGTAAGTAATTTTAAACAAATTCTCAAAGGTCAACCGGCTATTTCACCTGAGCCCTCAAAAAGACTCATCTATATTGCACTTGCAATAGCCTCTACAACCATTTCATGTATCTTGATTATTACGCTTCTTTTTTATCTGGATGCATCAGTAAAAACCCCTTCCATATTTGCAAAAACTGTTGGGCTAAAGCTTATCAGTATTGTAAATTTTATGAACCTTAAAAATCAACAATTGGAAGAAATCATTACAGGAGCTTCAGAAGAGGGTGACAGGCGGCAAAAAAATAAGCATAATGTATTTCGTGAATCGTTACGTAAACTTAGGTATGAAGTTGAAAACAGTGGTAAAAAGATTATTCTTTTTGCCAGTACAAAAAAAGGTCAGGGAAAAACTACAC
>CAYPBV010000196.1:0-5097 GCA_964409025.1 uncultured Chitinophagaceae bacterium
CGTCTATACGGAGTGGCGATACTATTCGTTTGGATCCACGCTTATCCAATGATGTAACCAATGTACGCTGGCTCAATAATTATAATTTATCCTGCACCAATTGTTTTGCACCTTTTGCATGGCCGTTAAAAACTACAAGCTACAGAGTGCGTGTATCAAATCAGGGTGGTTGCGAAACCAGCAGAACCATTCAGGTGAATGTAACCTGCGGAAAAGAAAATGTTTTTGTGCCCAATGCGTTTACACCGGATGGTGATAATCTGAATGATCGGTTTACCTTTTTGGGCAGAGGATTACAAAAAGTACTTTATCTGCGTATATACAACCGCTGGGGCAATCTGGTGTTTATCAAAACAGACTTCGATGCAAACAATCCATCACTGGGCTGGGATGGAAAAATCAACGGGCAACCGGCACCTCCCGGCTTGTATTCCTATGCCGCAGAAGTAATATGTGGTGATGGAGGCGTCATTCCGGTGAATGGAAGTGTGTATGTGATACGATAAGCAGAAAGCAGGAGCAGGAAAAACTTCACTGAACATGTTTGCCCTTAAAAAAAAGCGGCTCCTCATTGAACCGCTTTTCTATCTTTCATTTCATTATTTAAATCTTATACAACCATTCAAACACATCTGCTTCTTTGCCTTCACGTATGGCCGTGAGCCTGCGTTTCACTTCAGTAGATACGGCAAAGTTTTCTGTATCAAAAAACATTTGATAATCCTTATAACGCAATTCTTTAATAACAGAAATAGTAGCTGCTGTACCTGTACCAAATACTTCTTTCAACGTTCCTGCTTTGTAGGCATCTATCACCTCAACAATGCTGATGGGGCGCTCCTCCACCGTTAATCCCATATCACGCAGCAACTGCATCACACTGTCTCTGGTGACACCTGCAAGGATGGTTCCTTCTTTTAAATCAGGCGTAATGGCTGTATTTCCAATAATCACAAATCCGTTCATCACACCAAACTCCTGAAGGTATTTATGTTCGTATGCATCGGTCCACAATACCTGATCGTACCCTTTCTTTTTTGCCTCAGCCGTAGCCATCATAGCACCGGCATAGTTGCCCGCCGCTTTCGCATAACCCACACCGCCGGGCACTGCACGCACATAATGCTCTTCCACATAGATCTTCATCGGTGCTGTATAATAGGGTCCTGTAGGACTGAGGATAATCATGAATTTATAATTCTCACTCGGCCGCACGCCTATCACTTCATCTGTAGCAATCATAAACGGGCGTATGTACAATGAATGATCTTTACGCTGCGGAATCCAGCTCTTATCCATCTCAATCAACTTGCGCATGCCTTCCATAAAAATATACTCGGGTACATGCGGCATTTGCATACGCTCTGCAGAGATATTAAACCGCTTGAAATTATCATATGGGCGAAAAATAAAGGCCTCACCGTTCTCGTGTTTAAAGGCCTTGATGCCTTCAAAAATAGCCTGACCATAATGCCATGCAGCATTGGACGGAGATACCAACAGGGGCTGATAGGGCTTTATTTCCACATTTTTCCACTCCCCATTTTCATAATCTGCTTCCAGCATGTGATCTGTAAAATATTTTCCAAAGGGTATATTTTCAAGATTAAGGTCGTTTAAGCGGCTGGTTTCTGCTCTCGTTATGGTTATCTCGCCTGTAGTCATCATACTTCGTTATTTTTGGCAAAGAAACGAAAATACTACCAACTGTTAGACTACTAATTTCAGCCGTTCATGGATTTAAATCAGCTTCACTTTTCACCCCAGCAGTTATCTGACTTGTATGAGCAGCATATTACGCTGGCGGATGGTGTGCAACAGCCGGTTGTAAAAGAAGCTGTACCGCTGTCTGCTGCAGCGGCACAGCCAACCATTGCTTACAAAGGCAAAAACAAAAAGGGCGTACTCTGGATTGTACATGAGCCAGCACAGGCTTATTTAACCGATGAGGATTTTGAATTCCTTTCGCAAATTATTGCTGCATGCAAAATGAATATGGAGGATGTGGCATTGATCAACACGGCCCCCGCTCACCTCATGGTTGATGCCATTACCTCGCAGTTAAATGCAGGTCTTGTACTTTGCTGCGGTGTGCCAAGTACATTGCTTCCCTTTAACATGACGGAGTACATTTTATACCCGCATCAAAAAAGAAATTACTTTGTGTGCGATAGTCTGGGCGATATGCGGAGCGATAAGGTAAAGAAATCAAAACTGTGGCTGGCGTTAAAAGAACATTTAGCAATTTGATTATGCATCAACTCATTTTTGCTACTGCCAATCAACATAAAGCGAAAGAAATACAGGCTGCTTTACCCCAAGGTTTTGAAGTAGTTACCATGAAAGAAGCGGGTATAGATCAGGATATACCCGAACCTTTTTTTACACTGGAAGAAAATTCGGCCACCAAAGCACAAACCATTTACTTACTTACAGGACAGGATTGTTTTGGAGAAGATACAGGTCTTGAAGTGGAAGCATTAAACGGTGCGCCCGGTGTACACAGTGCACGCTATGCAGGCGAGCCCCGCAGTGATAAACGTAATATTCAAAAACTGGTTCAGGAGCTGAAAGGGCAAGCAAACCGTAACGCTCAGTTCAGAACAGTAATGACGCTTATGCTGGATGGAAAGCAATACCAGTTTGAAGGTAGCTGCAAAGGCACTATTATTGATACCCCAAGAGGCAGTGAAGGTTTTGGTTACGACCCGGTGTTTATTCCTGAAGGCAGTACCCATACCTTTGCCGAAATGGGTTTGGATAACAAAAATCAGTTCAGTCACCGTAAAAAGGCCCTGATGAAGATGATTGAATTTTTAAAAACCGCTATAACCGAACAAAATTAATATGCTGAGCAACCAATCATTTGAAGACAGCGACTTGATCAACGGATGCCTGGAAGGTGACCGCCGCTCTCAAAAACTTTTGTATGATAAATTCTCGGCAAAAATGTATGCCGTGTGTTTACGCTACATGGGCAATGCGGATGATGCACAGGATATACTGCAGGATGGATTTATTAAAGTCTTCAAAAATTTAGACAAGTTCAGGGGTGAAGGAAGCTTCGAAGGATGGATACGACGCATTATGGCCAATACCGCTATTGAGCAACTGCGCCGCAAAAAAATCAACTTCACCACATCCGATAAAGAAGAACTGCTGGAATACAAAGCTCCCGGCGCTGTTGACAATTTGAGTGAAAAGGATCTGCTGAAAATTGTAAGCGAACTTGCACCCGGTTACAGAACAGTGTTTAATATGTATGTAGTAGATGGTTTTGGACATAAAGAAATTGGTGAAATCATGGGTATTAGTGAAGGCACCAGCAAATCACAACTGGCAAGAGCAAGAATGATTTTACAGGAAAAAGTGAAGGGATTGAAGTAAGGTGGCAGGTTTAAGGCAAAAAGTATAAAGACAACATACGTATAAAAAGGGTATCCAGATTGAACCAACCGGCAACAAATTAAAATGACGGATCAGCAACTACAAGAACAATTACTTACTACAGCAGTAGCACCCCCATCAGCGGTGTGGGAAAAGCTGTATGCTGTATTGGAAGAAGATGCAGCTGACACATCATTGCAAACAGTATTGCTACATACACAAGCAGCAGCACCTGCACACAGCTGGGAATTAATTGAAGCGGAATTGGAACAATCAGCCAACGATCAAATACTCGTTGATAAACTAAATACAAACAGCCTCACTCCTCCTCCATTTGTTTGGGAAAAAATTGAGAACAGATTAAATGAAGAAGCAGATGAAAAGTTTGCTGCTGCGTTGCATAACACATCTGTTGAAGCACCTGCCGCTGCATGGACTGCTATAGAAGCTCAGTTGCAGCAACCTGCAAAAGTGATTCCTTTGTACAAAAGATTAGCACCGGTAGTACGATTAGCTGCTGCTGCAGTTGTTGTGGCAGCTATTGCCTGGGGAGTTTATCAACTATTCAATCAACAGGCAAATGAACCCATTGCTGCAACGGTAAATCCTCAACTAAAACAACCTTCAACCGCACCACAAACAACCAATGATACAGGTACACAACAAGCCATTATACCAAATTCAGAAAAAGAACCCACTGCACCACTTATTGCATCATTGGATAAACCTGTTCGCTTTAGAAAAGGAGCAGTGGTTGAAATGATGGGGCATGAAAAACCGGCAACAATACAAACCTCTGATTTTTCTGAAACCAATTATTTACTGGTGCTGGATGATAATGGCGATTTAATTCGTGTATCCAAAAAACTGAGTACTATGGATTGTGTAAAAAGCAGCATCACTCCTGTTGATGCCGTTACTGCATTGCAGGTAAAAGATTGTGAAGACAAAATAAAACGTCTGCAGGAACGTATGGCTACTTCTCTGCTGGGTACTGTACTTGACCCGGGAACAATCACTACTGCTGATAAATAAATTACAGATTGTATTTTGCACTTAAATTTTAAGCATGAGCCGCATTAAACTGCAAATGCCGGAAGCATTTTCATTTATTACACAAATCCCGGTAAGAATATCAGATATCAATTATGGTAATCATGTAGGCAATGATGCGGTACTTTCATTAATTCATGAAGCAAGAGTACAATACCTTGCACATTATGGTTTTAGTGAACTGCAATGCGCTGGTGTGGGTTTAATCATGAGTGATGCAGGTATTGAGTTTAAGAAAGAAATTTTTTATGGCGATGTCATCAAAGCAAGTGTTACTGCTGTCAACTTTACTTCCATTGGTTTTGATTTGTATTATAAACTGGAAACAAATGGCAAAGCAGCAGTATTAGCCAAAACCGGAATGATTTGCTATGACTATGATAAGAAAAAGATAGCATCAGTTCCGGAGGTAGTGAAAGAAAAATTAACGGCTATATCTAACTGAATTCATTTCACATTTATTCTTCGAAAACAAACCCCTCGATCTTGGGTGAATGTTCAATCATTGCTGCAACAATGGGAGGTGGTATGGTGAGTTTTCGTTTCATTAAATCCATCCACGCAAGATCAGCATGAAGTACAGCGGCAACTGTACCATCAGTTTTTAACACTTCATGCACCACACTGAAACGGCTTCCGTCTTTCCTTGCTTTAGTG
>CAYPBV010000197.1:0-2608 GCA_964409025.1 uncultured Chitinophagaceae bacterium
GGATAAGGCACACCCAATGTTTGCATGGCTCTGATTTTTGCAGGTGTACTTGCTGTATCTAAATCCTTATCCAACAGCCATACATATCTCGGCATTACAGAACCCGGACTCATCAATTTGGGATCCCACAGGTGATTGTAATGCCATGAATCAGACTTCTTCAACTTATCAGTTCCTTCTCTTGCTAAATCAGGTCCGGTACGTTTACTGCCCCACTGGAATGGATGGTCATAAACAAATTCACCTGCTTTTGAATATTCACCATAACGTGCCACTTCATCACGAAACGGACGCACCATTTGTGAGTGACAGGTATAACATCCTTCTCTGATATAAATGTCTCTTCCCTGCAGTTCCAGCGGTGTGTAGGGTTTTACTGCAGCTATTGTAGGAATGTTTTCTTTTACTAAAAATGTAGGAATCAATTCAAGTAAACCACCAATAGCTACCATGATTAAACTTAATACCAGCATCATCACCGGTTTGCGTTCAATTACACGGTGCCAGTACTCTTTTACGTGTGATGTTTCTTTTTCTAATGCAGGTGCTTCTGCTTCTTCATTGGCAATGAACTTGCCTGATACAGATGTTTTGTACAGGTTGTAAACCATCATACAGGCACCAATAATGTATAATGTACCACCGATGCTTCTGGCAATGTACATGGGTATAATGCTGTTTACTGTTTCCAAAAACTGAAACTTAATAAATCCTTCTTCAGTAAACTGTTTCCACATATCAGCCTGTGCAAAGCCTGCCCAGTACATAGGAATCGCATAAATAACAATACCAATTGTACCTAACCAAAAGTGATTGTTTGCCAACCTTGGCGAATACAATTTAGTACCCCACATTTTGGGGAACAACCAATACAAAATACCAAAGGCCATAAAACCATTCCAGCCCAAACCACCAATGTGCACATGTGCAATAATCCAGTCAGTAAAGTGCGCAATGGCATTTACATTTTTCAAACTAAGCATCGGGCCTTCAAACGTACTCATACCATAACAGGTAATGGCTACTACAAAAAATTTCAGCATCGGTTCTTCACGCACTTTATCCCATGCGCCACGTAGTGTAAACAAACCGTTGAGCATACCGCCCCAGCTTGGTGCAATGAGCATTACACTAAATACAGTGCCCAGTGATTGTGCCCAATCAGGCAATGCGGTGTAAAGCAAATGGTGCGGACCTGCCCAGATGTAAATAAATATCAATGCCCAAAAGTGAATGATGGATAAACGATAAGAATATACCGGACGGTTTGCTGCTTTTGGTAAGAAATAATACATCAAACCTAAAATGGGAGTAGTTAAAAAGAATGCTACAGCGTTATGACCATACCACCACTGTACCAATGCGTCCTGGACGCCGGCGTACCAACTGTAACTTTTTAACCAGCTAAATGGAAGCTCGATAGAGTTTACTATGTGGAGCATAGCTACAGTAATCCAGGTAGCGATATAAAACCAAATAGCTACATACAAATGACTTTCTCTCCGTTTCATGATGGTGCCGAACATGTTGATGCCAAACACCACCCATATCAATGTGATGAGAATATCAATGGGCCATTCCAACTCTGCATATTCTTTTCCGGTAGTGTAACCAAAAAATAAAGTAGCAGCAGCCAGCACAATAATCAATTGCCAACCCCAAAAATGAATTTTGCTCAGTACATCACTAAACATTCTTGCTTTACACAAGCGTTGCAGTGAGTAGTACACACCCATAAACATACTGTTGCCCACAAAAGCAAAAATCACCGCATTGGTATGAATGGGGCGAAGACGGCCAAAAGTAGTTCCGGGAAAATTGAGTGATGTTTGCGGAAGATAAAATTGCAAGGCTACCCATAAACCGGCAATCATACCTACCAGTCCCCACACGGCGGTGGCAATGGCGAAGTTTTTAACTATCCGGTTGTCATAAGCGAATTTTTCCATGTGCATATGGTTCGTTTTAGAGTTGAGATTTATTGTTAGTGGTATTGTCGTCAAAAAGAATACGACGGGGAGGCGAGTAGTCATCATCCATTTGTCCGTTTTTAACACTCCAGATAAAGGCTGCCAGAAAGAGAGTGGCAACACTTATGCTGGCTATGAGAAGTATGATGATAACACTCATGTTGAACGTTTTAAAGTATGGGGCAAAACTATTTGTGGTAAGGGAGGCTATCGGTGATGCGTATCAAAAGGCCGGCTGACAGTAATCAGTACATGAAATTTGTGTTTAATGACAGTGTATAGAAAGCGAAACGTTTGAAGGATTTGGTTGCGGACTGATGTGCTGGTGGCGTCTTCGTTGTGTCACTCACTTCAACACCTTGTTGGTAATTGACCTGACAGGTTGAGCCCAATCATACTATTCAACTTCTGTTTTTATGGTATTGCATAGTTCATAAACCTGTCAGAGTCGAACGAAAACCAAATTTGACGCTGACAGGTTTGTTGCTGAGTGAAAAAGTGTACTATGAAATGAAGCATCTTTATTTTTCTTAACCTGTCAGGTCTTAGTATCACGTAGTAGTTGACCTGACAGGTTGAGCTAAATCATACTATTCAACTTCTGTTTTTATGGTATTGCATAGTTCATAAACCTGTCA
>CAYPBV010000197.1:2708-5048 GCA_964409025.1 uncultured Chitinophagaceae bacterium
GAGTCGAACGAAAACCAAATTTGACGCTGACAGGTTTGCTGCTGAGTAATAAAGTGTACTATGAAATGAAGCATCTTTATTTTTCTTAACCTGTCAGGTCTTAGCATCACCCTTTGGTAATAACACTTTTCCCATCACGCTGCTGCTTCCAAACGTAATAAGCAAAATACTGATGGAGCTTGATGGCATTAAGATAGCCGCTACTAATGGCGATAATATTCCCTGCAGTGCAAAAAATAATCCCACTACATTATACACAATGGAAAGTATAAAGGCCGCCATAATGATTTGCTTATTAGCCCGGCATAGTTTTATAAACTTCGGTAACAGGTACAGTTGTTTGGCGTCCAGCACGGCATCACTGGCAGGTGTAAAATTATTAGTGTCTTCTGCTACGGCTATTCCCACATTGCTTTGTTGTAAAGCGCCTGCATCATTTAAACCATCACCAATCATTAATACATTGTGTTTGTGCAGTTGCAATTGTTTGATGTAATCTAATTTTTGATGCGGTTGTTGTTTGAACAAAAGTTGGGCTTTGTTGCCAAAAATAGTTTGCAGATGATTTCGTTCAGCATCACTGTCACCGCTGATGACAGAAAGCTGAAATTCTTTTTTCAAATCTTTAACTAAAGGTTCCAGTCTGCTCCGGTAATGATTGCTGAATACAAAATAACCTAGGTATTCGTCATTGATGACCGCATGTACTTTGGTGCGGTTGTCCTGCTCCTGTTGCGCAATGGGCGAAGAGCCCAGTACTACTTTTTGATGCTGTATCAATCCTTCAATACCACGTCCGGGTATTTCTCGAAAGTTGTGAACAGATAGATTTCTTGTGCGGCCTAGATGTTGTACCAGGGCTTTACTAAGCGGGTGGGTAGATTGAGATGCTAATGTGCTTATGAGTTGCTCCTGTGTCTTTGTAAGCGGCTCACCTGTAAACTCTATGTCTTGTTTATCAGCACTGGTAAGCGTTCCGGTTTTATCAAACACAATATGATCAATGCCTGCCATATCTTCAATTACCTGTGCATTCCGGAGATACAATTTGTGTTTGCTCAATATGCGGATGATATTGCCATTGGTAAAACTGTTGCTGAGTAGCAACGCACAGGGGCAGGCTACAATTAAAACAGTGGTAATCACATTCCATGCTTTTACACTATCACTAAAACTCCAGTACAAAGCGCCTGCCAATGCCAATGCCAGCACCATCCATGTAAACCATCTGCTGAGTGCATGTACAAATGATTTTTGATCTTCACCAATCGTTTTATCACCCTTTTTATTCCAGAGTTGAGTGAGGTAACTTTGTGTTACTTCTTTAATGGTGAGCAGTTCAATATTGCTTCCGGTTTGCCTGCCGCCTGCATAAATAATTTCACCCATTTCTTTTACTACAGGTATACTTTCGCCGGTAACAAAGCTGTAATCAATCAACGCTTTGCCTCTGGTAAGAATACCATCTGCCGGAATGATTTCATCATGATGAATGAGTAATGTATCATTCACTTTTACCTCCGGCAAAGCCACTGGTTGCTCTGCATCATTTGTAATACGTGTAACAGCAATGGGAAAGTAGGAAGTATAATCACGTTCAAATGAAAGTTGCTGATAGGTTTTGTTTTGCAATACTCTGCCTACAAGCATAAAAAACACAATGCCCGTCATACTGTCAAAATACCCGGCACTGATGCCGTGATATACTTCATACAAACTTCTGAAGAAGGTGATGAGTATGGCAAGAGCTACCGGCGCATCAATATTCAAAAATTTATTCCGTAATCCTTTCCATGCGCTTTCAAAAAACGGTTGTGAACTGTAAAGTAACACAGGTAAGGCTAAAATGATATTGAGTACACGAAAGATGGACTGTAATTGTTTTTCATCGCCTTCAAAACCAAGGTATTCGGGAAAGCTCAGCAGCATAATATTAGCAAATGCAAAACCGGCTACACCCAGTTGATAAATCATGCTTTTGGGGAAAGCTGGTTTTTTTTGTTCCAAATCATGAAGGCTTATATAAGGTTCATAACCCACTGAGCTCAGCAACGCTGCTACTTTACTCAACGTAATTTTCTGATCATTAAAAACAATTGTTATTTCTTTGGCAGGAAAATTTACCCTTGAAGAGATAATATTGCTGTTGATGCGGTGCAGATGTTCCAGCAGGTACAAACAACTGCTGCAATGTATTTGCGGCAGATAAAACGTAATATGTGTTTGCTCTTTATTTTGAAACTCAATAAGCTTTTGCTGTATGTTTTTATCATCCAGGAATAAAAATTTATCAGTTCTCAGTTCTTTTTGCAAATTAGTACCCGGAGCGTTGTTGAGATT
>CAYPBV010000198.1:0-4940 GCA_964409025.1 uncultured Chitinophagaceae bacterium
CGCTAGCGTTCATCCTGAGCCAGGATCAAACTCTCCATTGTAAATGTTGTTTGATACTGACATAGTTAACTTTTGAAATTAACGTGTCGTTTATCGAATTTTGTTACGCTTGTTTACCCGTTCTAAATTTATTTAAAACGTTGCTGTTGCTTCCAATCTTTCAAAGAACTTTTGTTGTTTTTGTTACCCGTTTTTTGAACGGGAGTGCAAAGGTAGGGGGATTTGCATTTCAACCAACTTTTTCTGAAACTTTTTTTCAGATTTTTTTTCAAACTCTAATAGAAGATGAATTGAATTTTTTATTGGAGAATTACCCTGAAAACCTTTTGAAGAACTACCGCTTTTTTTCATTTGCGGGTTGCAAAGATAAGGGTGGACATAAACATCAACCAAACTTTTTCAAAGGTTATTTTTCACCGAATTCTATAACTCAATACAGTATTGCGTTTGCGGTTAAAAAAAATTGGAATCAGTTGATAAACTGACCCTCAGGATAGTTGACTTTGCACAAAAAAAGGCCTTTGGCTGGTGCTGAAAAGTCGGCTGAGGATTGCTGTGGTTGTATGAAAAGGTGTTCAAACTCATCCATTGATTTATTACCACGTGCTACCTGAAGCATGGTTGAAACCAGTGCACGAACCATTCCACGCAAAAAACGATTAGCTTTTACATAATAAACCAGTTGCCCGTTCTGCACTTGCCATCTGCTTTCTAAAATATTGCAGTTGAAGGTTTTAACCTGAGTATTTTGGCGGGAAAAAGAAATGAAATTCGTTTGGGCCTGAATAATGGCTGCTGTTTGGTGGAGCGGTTCTCTATTAATTTTGAAGGGAAAGAACCAAGCCCTGTCTTGAAAAAAGGGGTTTTTATCAAAATACACATGATACTGATATTCCCTGCTAGTAGCGTCAAAACGGGAATGTGCTGTGGGTTTTGTGGTCAAAACTGCTTTCAAAACAATATCATCTGGAAGGATCGCATTGATATTATAGATATGTTTTTGATTAAACTCTTCATGCCAGTCAAAATGAAAGAAATTTTGCAAAGCATGCACGCCAGCATCGGTACGGGAAGAGCCAGTTAATTCCACCTTTGTTTTGTAAAAAATGTGAAAGGCACGTTCGATTTCTGATTGAATAGTATTGGCATTGTCTTGTACCTGAAAACCGCTATAGCGTTCTCCTTTGTATGAGAGTTCCAGAAAATAACGGGGCATATGGCTTATTGATTGGGTAAGAGTGCCTGAAAACGTTTTTTGTAATAATCTTCGGAAATGGTATCTCCGAGAGATTTGAAGGAACCAAAATCACTCACGTAAGGAAGTGCTGCATCGTAGAAGCGATAACGCCATTCATCTGTTAAGAATAATACGGCCAGATTTTTTAACTGGGCAGTTGAAAAGCATTTTGTTTTGAATACTTTCTTTGCTTCATTCACCATTGCTTCCTCTTTGTTTTGAGCCGCCATGCGTTTGCGAAGTTTTAAGAAATCATCTTCAGTTGCATTGTCTTTACAATTACTATTTGGAATGGCGGCCGGTTTTGCTTCATATGCAACTACAACTGGTTGTTGTATGGGTGGTGTTTGTGGCTCCTGCTTTATTTCTTCCTTTTTTACCTGTACAGTGTCAACTGCTATCTTCTTGGGTTCTTCTTTGTTTATTTCATTAACAGGTTCTACATTCTTTGGTTGAGCTGATGGAATTGAATCTTTCTTTGTTTCATTTTCCGCAGGTTGCATTTCGCTTTTTTGCATTGAGCTATCGGCTGCAATAAAGATTCTTACTGTATCTTTTATACCATTTGTTTCTGCTACTTCAAACACACAATCTACTCCTTCCCTGCTTTCAAACTTTCTTAACTGTTGAACAGCTGTTTTAGGAGGTGCCACCCAAAGAGGATCCTGTACAGCCATTTGCTGTTTAACTTCTTCCTGTTTTTGCTGTGGTGTATCTGTAGATGTAATTGTAGCTGCGGGAAGTGAAGGTGGTTTAGGTGATTCTGCTTTAGAAACTGTGTCCTTTTGGGGACTTGCGTTTTGAATGAACGGTTTCGTTTCTGTATGAGAAAGTATGGGTGTGTCAATTTTTACTTCAGGTTTTACAGGTACTACAACCAGTTTTGGTGTATCCTTTTTTACCGTAACATTTTTAACAGTTGAATCTTTAGTAACAGTTGACAACATATTGGCAAATGGATCATCTGCAGATTTAAGCGTTACTGTGGAAGTAGTTAAACCAGCAGTTTCGGGATTTATGGCATAAGCAATGGTTGTTGATTGCAAATCAAATAAACCCCAGCCTTTTTCACCAAAATTCTTAATTAAAAATCCTTTTTCTGATTTATCAACCGTGATTTGGAATTTTTGCTCATTCTGTTTCAACTGGGGAAATCCTATCATGATATCAATAATACCATCTTTGAGTTTGCTGAGGATTAAATATCCGGAGGCTGAAGAGCTCAGTATTTTACCATTATGTTTTACATAGAAGGGTTGATAACCATCTGACTGCAGATACACAAAGTGGTTCAACTGTGCCCTGAGCCCTCCCCCAACCAGAAACAACAACACTGTTAATAACCCCGAAAACTTACTCAATTTTATGCGCATGTGACAAAGCTAATTTTTTTTATCAATCCTTTTAAAAAACCTTTCATCAAAATAAATGGCTTGCAATCTTCATGCCTCTATCTTTACAACCCAAAAATTAAAATATGAAGAAACAAATTTTATTCACTTTGTCTTTTGCTTTTGCAGCATTTGTAACTTTTGCTCAAGCAGACCAGATGCAGGATACCAGCTGGAAAAAAATATACCGTGCCACAGCAGAAAAAAAACACGCCCTTGTTCATACCAGGCTGGAAGCAGGTTTTGATATTCCAAAAGCAATGCTGAATGGTAAAGCGTGGATTACTTTAAAACCCCACTTTTATGCATCTAATGAACTGGTACTTGATGCAAAGGGAATGGATTTTAAAGAAGTGGCTGTTGTGAAAGGTAGTGCCAGAATTAAACTTAAATATAATTATGATGGTTTGCTTCTTACTATTACGCTGGATAAATCTTATAAAGGTGGCGAGCAATACACTGTTTACATTGACTATACTGCAAAGCCCAATGAATTTAAAGTGAAAGGCAGCGCTGCAATTAGCGAAGCAAAAGGTTTATACTTTATAAATCCAACAGGAGAAGATAAAAACAAGCCAACACAAATTTGGACACAGGGTGAAACGGAAGGCACCAGCGTTTGGGTTCCTACTATTGACCGGCCAAATCAAAAAACGACTCAGGAATTTTATTTAACTGTACCTAACAAATGGGTTACGTTGAGTAATGGTAAACTCATGAGTCAGAAACCGGCAGCAAATGGGTTACGCACTGATTACTGGAAAATGGATTTGCCTCACGCACCATATTTATTTTTTATTGGAGCGGGCGAATTTAGCGTGGTTAAAGATAGCTGGAAGGGAAAAGATGTGTGGTACTATGTAGAGAAACAGTATGAACCTGTAGCTAAAAAGATTTTTGGCCACACACCAGAAATGATAACTTACTTTTCAAAAGTAACAGGTGTAGACTATCCCTGGAATAAATATTCACAAATTACCTGCCGTGATTATGTAAGTGGTGCTATGGAAAACACAACTGCCACTATCCATCAGGAAAGTGCACAACAGGATGCAAGGGAGCTAACAGATGGTAATGGCTGGGAAGGTACCATTGCTCATGAACTGTTTCACCAATGGTTTGGCGATTATGTAACTACTGAAAGCTGGAGCAACTTAACATTGAATGAAAGTTTTGCCAACTACAGCGAACTTTTGTGGGATGAATACAAGTATGGTAAAGACAAAGCAGGCTACACACAGTATAGTGCTATGAACGGCTATCTCCAAAGCGGCAGTGAAAAGAAAGATTTGGTTCGTTTTTACTATAGTGACAAAGAAGACATGTTTGATGCCGTGAGTTATAACAAAGGCGGACGCATCTTACATATGCTACGCAATTTTGTGGGCGACAGTGCTTTTTTTAAATCCCTCAATCTGTATTTAACCACCAACAAGTTTAAAGCTGCTGAAGCACATCAATTGCGTTTGGCATTTGAAGAAGTTACCGGTAAAGACCTGAACTGGTTCTGGAATCAATGGTATTTCGGAAGCGGCCATCCTGCACTGGATATTGCTTACAGTTATGATGAAACTGCTCAAAAAGCAAAAGTGATTGTAAAGCAAACACAAAAAGATAAAGTATTTAAACTGCCTGTTGCTATTGACATTTATAATGGCGTGACAAAAACAAGACATCAGGTATGGGTAGAAAATACCGTAGACAGTTTTGAATTTGCCAGCACCACCAAACCAGACCTCATCAATTTTGATGGTGATAAACTATTACTCTGCACCAAAAAAGAAAATAAAACGATTGATAATTACATTCACCAGTATAAACATGCCGGCTTGTATCTCGACAGAAGAGAAGCGGTTGATTTTGTATCGAAGAAGTTAGATGACCCTAAGGCTGTTGAATTTATGAAGCAGGCTTTAGCTGATCCATTTGACCGCATACGTAATCTTGCGATACAACGTGTGGACGTAAAGAAAGCAAAACTGATGGAAGTCGTTGAGCCATTACTGGTGACTATTGCACAAAAAGATCCGATGCGTATTACCAAAAGCATTGCTGTTGATAAACTGTCTGAAACAAAAAAAGCAGATTACAAACAATTGTATATTTCATTGGTTAACGATTCTTCCTATACCTTAAGTGGCAGCGCATTGAATGCGTTGGAAAAAATTGATAATGCCGCTGCTTTAGCTGAAGCCAAACGTTTGAGTAAAACCAATCCCAAAGGCTCATTAAGTGAAGCCATTGGCAGTGTATTGATCAAGAGTGGTGATGAAACTGCCTTTGATGAAATCATAGCATCGTATGGCAAGATG
>CAYPBV010000199.1:0-4930 GCA_964409025.1 uncultured Chitinophagaceae bacterium
ACTTACATAATAAAATTCCCTGCGGTATTGAGCATAAGCAGGTAACATCTCTTGAAAAAGAAGTAGGCGTACAACTGGATTTTGCAGAAGCACAGCAAAAAGTAAAATATTATTTTGAACAGGTGTTTGATGTGAAGCTTGTTTAAAACGACTTGGCAAAATACAGCAGCTTACCTATTGTACCAAACACAAACTCCTTACCATCTGCTTTATACACTGGAAAAGTCCATTGGTTTACACCTGCTTTAATTTCAACTGCAGTATCCTGAATAGTAATTACACAGGGCATCGTTTCACTTTTATCACTATTATAAAAAGTTACTTCACCATACCCTTTTTGTTCACTGTCGGTTGAAGTAATTTTGAGATTTTTGATCAACAGAGTTTTTGCATCAACTGCTCCCGGTGCTGCCTGCCTGCGATAAACGCCCCAGTTACCTTTTAAATTACTCATTGAGGGATGAATGGCAGTTTCAAAAACATCCTGTGAAACCGCTACCTTACCCACCGTTTCACTCCAGAACTGATTTACTTTTTTAAACGTGTGAATGAATGTTTCACCATCATCCAGAACCAGAAGTTCGCCCGTTTTTGAAATGATGATATAACTATCAGCAGCTGCAATCAAAATATTTCCGGGCGGATAAATAGCAGCTTCACCTTTAATAATGGTTTTGGATCCATCCCGTGTTTCTACTTTATTGTCGTCTTTGAAAAAAAGATAGATAGTGTCTGTAATAGATACTATGTTATTATTTTTATGTGTACGGCTTACTTCCTGCCATTTACCATAAAAATCTTCGAGTTTAAAATGGAATGTTTCATTTTTTGAAATACCGGAGTTTGTTGTTACAGGTGTTACACCACGGCGTTTTATCCTCTGTTGCTGTGCGTTACCTGCAGTAAACAGGAATAAACAAATACTTGTTACAATAAACTTTTGCATACACTTTATTTTACAGGATTGCAGGTTTTAAAATTTGCAAATCATGCGGGACTCGTAATTTGAGGCAAGGCGTCATATTACTTAATTT
The DNA here is from genome assembly GCA_964409025.1 of uncultured Chitinophagaceae bacterium. Taxonomy (GTDB): domain Bacteria; phylum Bacteroidota; class Bacteroidia; order Chitinophagales; family Chitinophagaceae; genus Lacibacter. The sequence goes on from CAYPBV010000199.1 coordinate 1,035, forward strand.
TCCTGTTGTAAGGGTTTGCAACCTGCTTAATTATCCCTTGTTATTAGAAACTTATTACGCTCCTTTACTTTCCCATCTTCCCGTAATTCAAAATAATACCAGCCGGAACGCAGAAAAACTGCTTTATCTAAAGTGAGTTTAGTTTCTTTAACATGTTCAATCACAAAAACCGGACGTCCCTCTTCCTTAGCAATAGTAAGTGCATATTTTTTACTAGCCGCATCCGGTAAACTAATAATGATATTACCATCATTACCGGTATAAACATATGTAGACGGTTCCCATGCTTTTTTTACAGGAGGTGCATTTACAGGAGGGCGCACTTTACCCCCCACTTTATGCTCCGTAGCATTAATTCCTGCCGGCCCCGTACCATTTAGTTCTGCATCAGGTTTTTCTGCAGCATGGTTTGCAGAGTCACCTTTTTTTGTAAAACTAACCGATGAAATTTTAGAATTAACAGCTGTAATTTCCCTTATTGCTCTTTTTGCTTTGGTAAAAATATAATTGGTTCCTTCAAATAAAATAAAGATGCGGTAATAGCCACTGTCATTTTTTGCAGTTTTATCTGTATAGGAATAATTTTTTGCATCTGGGTTAGGAGTGGAATGTATTGTAACAAAGTTTCTGTTACTGTCTTTTGACCGTTGAATATTTATTTGACTGGCATTTTTATAAGCATTGATCCAGCTAAGAGTAATAACCCCATCTTTATTTTTTGCTGTAAAAGCGGGAAGCGTATCCTTTTGTGCAGTAACGGAAAGGGATAAGATTAGGAAAAGCACACTCACTACAAAATATTTCATCAATTTCTGTTTTTCAGTTTTAAAGAATCAAAGATAATGCCGTTCAATACACTAAAGTTCCACCGGTTAATGATTCATTCCCCTGAAGACCACCAGTATGTATCACTAGTAAACGACTGCTGTTTGTAAAATAGTTTGAATCATACAATTCACTTACTGCTTTTAACAATTTGGCTGTATATATAAAATCGAGGGGGATAGCTGACTGTTTAAAAAAATTATTCATAAATGAAAAAAGCTGTTTGTCTTTTCTTGCATACCCTTTACCTGCATAGCCAAATAAACAGGTTGTATTCTCATGAAGATGTTTAACTCTGAACAGTTGCTGTTCGTATGATTTTATTTTAAGTACGGGAATGGCAATACAATGCTGATGCTGTGCGGAAGCACGTGTAATTCCTCTTATGGTAGTGCCGGTACCGGCAGCACAAATAATATGTGTGTAGCTTGAATAATCGGGTATTCGTTTGGGTATTTCTTCGCAACCTTGCATCCCTTCTTGGTTATCTCCTCCCTCAGGTACAAAAAGAAAAGATGGATTTTTATGGATAAAGTTTTGAATAAGCGAAGAGCTGCGATGAAAATGTTTACGCTCCATGGGTATTAATTCCATGCCGTGTTCTTTACAAAATTGAAGTGTATGGTTTAAAGATGTAGATACTTCACCCCTTACAATACCGATTGATGAAATACCGGCAATTTTACAGGCATAAGCCGTTGCAGCAAGATGATTGGAATACGCACCTCCCATTGTTATGATCCCTTTTTGGTGTGCCAGTGCGGTTTGTAAATTATAAAATAGTTTGAATAATTTATTTCCGCTTACAATGGGATGTACTGCATCCAACCTGGCTACAAAAAATTTTACAATTTGTTTACCTTCAGTTTTAAATTGTACTTCCTGTACCTGTATTTTTTCCGGCAAAAACAGTTCCTTAACCATGTTAATATTTCATGAGTGCAAACCAATTCGTATGAAACTTCAACCCTTATCTTTGCACGGCTCAAAAATAAGCATTGAATGCAACCTACATTATTGATATTAGCAGCAGGAATGGCCAGTCGTTATGGCAGCATGAAACAAACAGAGGGGTTTGGCCCAAGCGGTGAAACCATTATGGACTATTCAATTTATGATGCCATTCGTGCCGGTTTTGGAAAAGTGGTATTTATCATTCGTGAAGATTTTGCAGAAGCGTTTAAAGCAGGCTTTGAACCCAAACTGCAGGGAAAAATTAAAACTGAGTACATTTACCAGACTCTCCAATCATTTACCGGTGATTTTAAAATACCTGAAAAACGTATGAAACCCTGGGGCACCTCACATGCTGTGTTGTGTGCCAAGGAGGTTATAAAAGAACCCTTTGCGGTAATTAATGCCGATGATTTTTATGGCAGAGATGCTTTTGAAAAGGCATCTGCCTTTTTAAAAAATGACTGCAATCCTGAACAACATGCTATTATTGGCTATGAGTTGAAGAAAACATTAAGTGATAATGGCACCGTAAGCAGAGGGGTATGTGTAGTAGATGCAGATAACAATCTTATCAGTATTGCCGAACGTACAAAGATTTATGCAGAAGGTGATGGCATTACTTATGAAGATGCTTCAGGGAAACACCAGGTACCCGTAAACTCAACTGTAAGTATGAATTTCTGGTGCTTTGATGATTCTGTTTTTTACTTAACGGGTAAAATGTTTAAAAAATTTCTTGAGGAACACGGACACGAAGAAAAATCAGAATTCTTTATCCCGATTGTGGCTGATGAATTTATTAAAGAGGAACTGGGTGTTATCAAAGTAATTCCTACCTCTTCACAATGGTTTGGGGTTACTTATAAAGAAGATGCACCCGGTGTACAGGCAAGTATTGATACATTAATTGCAGACGGAATTTATCCATCAAATCTCTGGTTATAAAATAAACTCAGTTCAAGATAAAAACTGCTTTTAAAAAGCAGTTTTTTTATATCAGAAAATGATAAATGAGCCACTTTTTATTTTCTGCTTTCCTTTATTGAGAACTCTGTAATAATAAATACCTTTCGGGAGCAGTTGTGTATTGATCAATTCCGGCACATCGTTCAATTTTTGTTCAAGGATTACAGAACCTGATGTAGTAATGAGTTGAATCGTTAATTCATCTTCAGGCTTGCTTAATACATACAAAGGTTGTGATTGCTGTACAGGATTAGGGAACAAGATTGCTTTTTCATTTCCATTGAATAAAAGATTGGATTCATCACTGTAAAACTTTCTTCCATCAGTCAGTTCTACTCCTGCACGATAAATATTATTACCTGTATTAAGTTGAACATCTGTAAATGTATATGATAATGATGCAGAACCGGGTAGAGTATGTATCATTTGAAAGCCTGTTGCTTTCTTTTTCTCAAAAAAGATACTTTTTACACGCACAATTGCTGAAAGTTGTAATTGCAACAGGCCTGAATTGGAATTTGAAAGATCGGTAAGGAAATTTCTGATGTAGCAGCCGGCGCCTTGCTGATTGTAGTCAAACGTATAGGAACGAACCAATGCTTTGTTTTGCAATACAGGTTCTACAGCATAATGTAAAACGGGATTGTTTTGTTTGCTGATGGTGATGAACGTATCAGTAGTTATAGTAAGAGGTTCTAAATATTGATTACCCATACGTAATACCCTGTATTGTGTAATACCCGGCAGTTTATCCCAATAAATCATTACAGAATCAGTACAATTAAACCCAACTGAGGTGTTTAATCGATTTGAAATTGAAAATGTATCACTGGTATGAAATACTGCTCCTGTTTTCATACGCAATAAAGCTTTTTTATAAACAGATGGCGGTGCATATTTCATCCATCCTTTGCTCAGGTTTACACGGGCATCTATAAGCTGCCAACTGTTACCCGCATCTGTACTCAACTGCAATTCACCGGTGCCGTTATAAGTAGTTTGCCAGCGAAGTACATTACTGTCAGGCGGCATTAGATGATCATTTTCAGAAGGATAGTACCATTGAAAAGTTTCAACCGAATCAATTTGCCATGCAACAGAAAAATTTTGCAGGAAACTAAGAGTACCGGATTTAACCCGTATTGTAT
>CAYPBV010000200.1:0-4876 GCA_964409025.1 uncultured Chitinophagaceae bacterium
CATTTCATCAGGATACTCAAGTGCATAGTTTGCATAAATGTTTCCCCTGTGCCCCGCTCCAATAAGAATGACTGTTACAGGGGCTTTTAATTTCATATGCCGTGGATTGCTGAAAACATCTTCATGTAATCCAAAACGCACTGCAAAATCATTCCATTTTTCCTGTACAACTTCTGAAAACCCATTCAATGAACGTACTAATCGTCTTGATGTAAGAAACTGGCGTAATGACATTTGTTAATCCTTTTAATGCAAAGTTATACTATGTTATACTTGCTCTATTTCTGATAACTTATTTTAATGAGATTTTAATGAGAGCTTAATTACCTTTTTAGTGCAGTATTCTAATCTTGTATTAAATAAAAATCATGCAACGATTGTTTAATAAAATAGCAGTACCGGTAGATTTTTCACGGCGTTCAGTCAGAGCCATTGATAAAGCGGTGAAATTGGCCAATGAACATCATTGCAGTATTACACTTTTACACGTAGTTACGGTAAACCCGTTTGCAGCGGTTGCAGTAGCAGAAGGTCATGTGGGCATACCATATGCTTTAATTAACAACAGAAAGGAATTACAGTTCAGGCTTGATAAAATTGCCGGTAATATTTCACCACTGCTCAATGCTTCCCAAATAAAAGCCGAAATTATAACTGGTAGTTGGGATGAAGCCATCATCAACTATGTGCTTCAACATCAAATTGACCTGGTTTTGATTGGTCAGAAATCTGCATTTTCCGGTAAACGAAAAATGCTGCTGAATCCGGATAAAATTGCAGAACGAAGTAATGTGCCTGTAATGACGGTTCCGGCAAACAGGCGTATTACTAAATTACTTTCCATTGTAATTCCTGTTACTCAATTTTTACCTGTAAGGAAATTGATGTATGGCATTTTGATGGCCAGTACCAATAATGCAAAGATTAAATTGCTTGCTGTTCAAAATGAAAAAACGAAAGATAACGTTCTTTATTACCTGCAAAGGGCTTATACACTTATAAAAGAAAACAGCAATGTTGCTGTTGAAACAGATGTTATACTCAGCAACAATGTAGCTGAAGCAGTCAATGAATTTTCCAGATTGCAACAGGCTGACCTTGTTATTCTTAATCCCGGCACTCAAACAAAAATGCCCGGTTTCCTGTCTTCATTTCTGGGCAATATTATTCAAAAGTACTCCTCTCCGCCTGTGCTTACGGTTAATCCATTATAAATCGTTTGTTACTAAATCAAATAATATCATGAAATTAAAAGTATTGATAATCCTTTTTTTATTATCTGCTCCTGGTTTTGTGAATGCACAAACACTTGAAGATGCAAAAAGGCACATTTATTATCAGCGGTATGAAACTGCAAAGAATATCCTGCAATCTGTAATTCAAAAACGTACAGCTACTCCCGATGTATGGTTCTGGTTGGGGGAAATTTATTTAAAAGAAAGAAAGCTTGATTCTGCAAGAAAAGTATTTCTGGATGGTACTCAATATTGTTTAAATAATAAATTGTCAAAAAAACAATTTCCATTAATTTTTATTGGATGGGCACATATGCTGTTAGATATTGGTGAGCTGGCAGATGGAAGAATGCAAATGGAAGAAGTGTTAAAGCTATCAAAGTTTAAGGACCCTGCAGCACTTCTAGCTGTGGCACGGGCTAATATTGAAAGTAAAAACGGCGATGTAGCATGGGCAATCGAATTATTGCAAAAAGCAGTTAAAAAGGATAAAACCAATCCCGAAATCTATACAGCCATGGGTGACGCTTACAGAAAAATTATAGATGGCTCCAAAGCCATACAAAATTATACTACAGCATTGAACGTATCTCCAGAATTTGCGGAAGCAATGTATAAAAAGGGCTTGATTTATAAAACACAAAAAAATGCAGCAGTTTATTCAGAACGCTTTACCGAAGCCTATAATATGGATACTACTTATACTCCTGCCATTTATCAGTTATACTGGTATTATTTCAAAAAAAATAATATCATGGCTAAAAAGATGCTTGCAGCTTATATCAGATACTCAGATAAATCTCCTGAGCATGATTATATGATTGCTGATTTACACTATGTATCCGGTGAATTCAGTGATGCTATAACTGCTGCAAAAGGAATCATTCAAAGCAATAAAGAAGTTAAGCCAAGGCTGTTTAAACTAATTGCATACAGTTATGCTGATTTAAAAGACTCATCTCAGAGTTTAAAATACATGAAAGAATATTTTGAGAGGCAAAATCCAAAAGAGGTTGTAGTATCGGATTACAGGTTAATGGCAAAGTTACATGAAAGCCAAACCACTGATAAAAGGGTTGTAATTGAATGGCTGAAAAAGGCACTCGGTATGGAGACAGATGAAAAAGAGCAATTACAATACATGATAACGCTGGCAGATTTGCAACAAGAACTTGGTAACAGAGAGCGGGAAGCCATCTGGAGAGAAAAAGTTTATAACACAAAATCAAGTCCCACTAACCTTGATATATACAAATGGGGAGTTGCATTGTATTCTGCTGAAAATTATTTGAAAGCCGATAGTGTATTTGCTATGTATGAGAAAAAATATCCCCACCAGATTTATGGATACTTATGGCGTGCCAGATGTAATGCACTTATTGATACAACAATGGAAAAAGGACTGGCAGTACCACACTATAAGAATCTTGTACAAGTAGGCCAAAAAGACAGCATCAAAAACAAATCCACTTTGTTAAGGGCTTACGGGTACCTTGGTACCTACGAAGCAAATATTACAAAAGATTATCCGGCATCACTCGGCTATTTTAATAAGATGCTGGAACTTGACCCCGATAATACTGATGCTTCGAAATATAAAGAAATACTCGAAGCATGGATTAACAGGGGCTCAGGCATAAACAATAACATAGAATCAAATAAATAAAAATTGAAAAAATAATGCAGATCTTTATTCAGGTGATTAATGAAACAATCCCTAACAACCTCAGGCAATTGCTAAGGCGGAGAATTTTAAAACTTGAAACCTATGGCACCACAATCATTGCAGCCGATGTAACCCTCAAGAAAGATAGTGATGATAAAGAAATCGGGTATCATGCAGAAATAAGACTTTTCATTAAAGGTTATGATTTATTTGGGAAATCAAAAGCAGGCGATTTTAAAACAGCGATGAATATTGTAATCGAATCGCTTAGAAAGAGGCTACGGAAGATAAAAACGGGAAAGCTACTTTCAAGACGTAAACAAAAAGCCATTTTCTAAAATTAATTCAGCACAATCTTATTTGTTTGAGAGTTTACCGGGTTAGTGAATGTGCTGATTAACTGTCTGGCTTTTAAATAGTGAAAGCATTTTCATTCAACCAATAGCTAACAAAAGATCCGTTTGAAGTAGTGTTTATGTGTAAACTTTGTTTTCAATCATAATGTAAAGGCTTGCCGGACTCAAAATAATAACAAAAGTACTAAAGAAAAAAATGATATCGTATTGATAATAAATTAGTTAGTGTTTGTTCTGCTTCCTTGTGAGTAACCATAAGGTTCAATAATTGCCCGATATGGGAGTAAATAGGCAACAGCAAATTTACCTCTCCTGATGCTGTTTAATATGACCACAATCAACACCTTTTCCGCTGCACATCATAAATCAAGTCTATTTTAAATCTCAATTTTAATCAACAAAAAAATTGATCATGAAAAAGGTATTACTGATGTTTGATGGTGCTCATTTCTCCAATGGTGCCTTTGATTTTGTGCGCCAGTTAAATAACCTTGAACATGTTTTGGTAACAGGAGTGTTTTTGCCGCAAACAGTAGCTTCATCTTTATGGAGTTATACCGATGCAATGACTGGAACAGTACTGATGCCGGTGCTGCCCCAAACAGATCCTGATGTGTACACCACTTCACGTAAAGAATTTGAAACACGATGTAAAAAAAGTGGGATAGAATACAGGGTACACGAAGATGCGTACGATTTTGCTTTGCCAGAATTGATCACCGAATCCAGATTTGCTGACCTTCTCGTTATTGGAAGCGAATCTTTTTATGAAAATGAGGATCATGAAATTAACGAGTACCTACAGGAGGTACTTCAGAAAGTAGAGTGCCCGGTTATTGTGGTGCCGGAGAAATTTGAGTTTCCAAATACAACCATACTCAGCTATGATGGCAGCGCTTCGTCCGTCTATGCTATCAAGCAATTTGCATATCTGTTTCCTGAGTTGAGCAACCAACCAACCCTTCTGGTTTATGCACAGGATGATGAAAAAATCGAGTTTCCTCATGAAAATAATATTGAAGAGCTTACAGCGAGGCATTTTCAAGACCTTACTCTGATGAAGCTGGAAATCAATCCTACCAAGTATTTTTCAGCCTGGATGAATCAAAAACAAGGAGCTATACTGGTAGCAGGTGCCTACGGCCGCAGTACGATTTCGCAAATGTTCAAACGAAGCTTTATTAAAAATGTAATTGGAGCACATAAGATACCTGTATTTATAGCACACAGGTCTTGATTTGGTTGGTTATTAAAGACCCCGATTCTTCGGGGTCTTTTTTAAACCTTTATATTTTAAAAAAATTGTAAATGATTTTTGTCAATTACAACAGCTTCTTTACATTTGCACCCCACAAGTTCTTAAACAAGCGGAAGTAGCTCATTTGGTAGAGCACGACCTTGCCAAGGTCGGGGTGGCCAGTTCGAGCCTGGTCTTCCGCTCAAATCCCGCTTAACTGCGGGATTTTTTTTCACCGGCTGGTGAGCGCCCCGGTGGTGGAATTGGTAGACACGCAGGACTTAAAATCCTGTGGCCAGCAATGGCCGTAACGGTTCAACTCCGTTCCGGGGCACAAAAAGCTTTGCAAGAAATTGCGAAGCTTTTTTGTTTTAAAAGGGTA
>CAYPBV010000201.1:0-4860 GCA_964409025.1 uncultured Chitinophagaceae bacterium
CGGTTTTACTTCAGCAATGCAAAATGAATCAAAAGTATTCCTATGGAAGCATTTTGAAAACAATGGTTTCTCAACCTATCATACCGGTTCGGGAATACATACTTTTATAGGTGTGCCTGATATTTCTGTTGTTGCCGGATGGACCTCGCCGCATAGTGATGTTACAGCGGCCGCTTTACTTGCAGATGCACACCATAAACTTATTGGGCAAGTAGCAGAAGAACTTTTTCAATCACAGTCAAAAGAAGGTTTGTTGCCTGCTTATTGGTGGCGAAGTAAATTTTATACTCTTGTAATTTTACTTCGTGTGTTTAAACGTATCAAGAAGTCAGTTTCCGGCAGCTACGGTCAGTTGCTTCGTCAAACTTTATTAAATAATCAATCGGAAAGTGGTTTTTTTTCACTGGATACCGTCAATGAATACAATTCATTTGAAACTGCACTGGCTTTAGAACTGTTTACGCATCTTTCAACAGATGTTGCTGATTTGCATTTCATGAAATGTACAGACGCATTGCTTGATAAACAAAAAGAAAATGGATGTTGGCAGGGAGATGATTTGTTAAGGATACCATTACCTTACATACATAACCCCGACACGGTTACAGACTGGAACAGAAATTCAGGAGGCGGGAACTCTTACGTTGAAGATAAAAACGGCCTGTTTACAACAGCTATAAGTTGTTATGCATTACATACATTACTTACATTATAAGAAGTAATAATTTTTAATTTACATTGATGAAGTGGCAGCAGCATTTTTTTACTGTGTTTTTTAACGAATGGATGCAGGCAGGTTTGCCCCATCCGCAACATTATACAGCAGCTTACATTGATGCCCGTGTACATTCTTTTAATGCAATACCATTTGTTGATGAAGAACATGCAGATGCAACAGGTATTCCATACCACCAGTTGCGTTCTGTTTATGGTTTTGGAAAAGTAATAGGTGAGTTACTTTGTGATTGGCTGCAACTACCCGGTGAACATACAAAACATGTAGCCTGCTGGTGCGGGAGATTTAACCTGGGTATCAGTCTTTTTGATTATGTATGTGATGAATTGAAACAAAAAGAGGCCTTGCAAAATCTGGATGCGTTTCAAGTTCTTTTTTCACATGATAAAGTTTATCATAAACCCCTTAACGCTGTTGAAGAATTATTGAATACACTGGCTGCATCTGTACTTACACAATTAAAAAACAATTCCTTCGAATTAGTAGCTCCGGTAATGCGTAGTATGTTTGAAGCCGAATACCTGTTGGCTGACAAACGTTACGAACCTACAACCGGTAAAGCAGAAATAAAAAAATTATTGTATCTCAAATCTGTAGAACCGTTTAAAGTAATGGCTTTATATGCAGGTACATATACAAAGAAGACAAAGCATCAGTTGGCATCTGTTTGCAAACTGGGAGAACTCATGGGTAACTGTTATTGCTTAATTGATGATGCGTGTGATTTAATGGAAGATGTAAAAAATGAACGTTGGAATTTATTTTTGGCTGAGTTGATGCCTTCTCTCGGATCTCCTCCTCAACCTGAAAAATTTGCAGCATTTACAGAGCAGCTCATCAATGATAAATATGCTTATTCATTTGCAAAAACTGAAGTTTACCAGATTGCAAAGCTGTTTAACAAAACAGTTCTTCCGGAAGAAAAAAAGAATAAAATGATTGGTTTCATAGGTGCTTCCTTGTGGCAATGGGCTTGATTTTTTTTACATCGTTTCATTTCAGCCTTAAATTGTAATAAGTCACTGTTTAAGAATCAAAAATTTAAGGTCTAATTAATCAAAATCCAAAAAATCACTCAAGAATGATTTCTTCTTTTTAGGATAGTAACCTTCCTTGTGATGTTTATGATAATCATCTTTATAATGCTCCTGCTTATAAGAAGGTGGTTGTTGAAAGTTGGGTTCTGTTTTTTCAGTTTCTTTTGCCGCAATATCAAGCAGTTTGTCCAGTTCTCCCTTATCCAGCCACACGCCACGGCATTTTGGACAGTAATCAATCTCAACCTTCAGTCGCTCGGTCATTAAAAGAGTTTCACCGCAATTAGGACAAGTCATAAAACATTTTTTCTTTTCAACAGAATTAGAAAAAAATAGTTCAAAGCAATTTGTTAATACCTCTGTTTTATAAAAGTCATTTTCTCAGCAAATAGATTCCGATTAGTATACTGATAAGCCCCAGTCCAATGTTTATAAGATATATAGCCTCTGCCTTTGGTGGTGAAGTTTTGATAGAACCCCATAGAGGTCTTTTATATTTTGCAATTCCTGCAATTAAACTTACCATTCCAAAAACAATACAAAAGATGGAGTCAAACGAGATGTTCATTCAAATAACGATTTCTTAATTCAACCGCACCTCAAACAGCTTACTCCAGTATTTGCCAGTAACAAAAATGCGGTTACCTGTACTGTCCCATGCTATGCCGTTAAAGTAATCAGATGGGGGCTGTGATAATTCAGGATAACCATTCTTTAATTCACTGAAATTAATTTTACCCATAACATGTCCGTTACCTGGATCAATCTTCAGCACTTCTTCCGTCATATACACATTGGCATAAATAAAGCCATTGATATATTCAAGTTCATTAATGTTATTACGAAGCCCCGTATTATCCTGCACGCTGATGTGTGTTACTTCCTGAAATGTATTGGGGTCACGGAAATAGATTTTATCAGAGCCGTCGCTCATAATTAAATACTTGCCGTCATTGGTTAAACCCCAGCCATCAGTGTTGTAGGTGAATTCTTTGATGAGTTTAAAATCAGCAAGATTATAGACAAAGCATTTTTTATCTTCCCATGTTATCTGGTAAACTTTATCTCCCATTATGGTAATACCCTCACCAAACAGCTCACCTTTTATAAATGTTTCCTTCAGCACTTTGCCAGTTTTAATTTCAACCTTTCTAAGTTTGGAACGGTTGTTTTCTCTGCGTGGGTTACCTGAGCCTTCGTATAAGAACCCGTTCAGGTATTGGAGCCCCTGTGTATAGGAGCTGGTGTCATGCGGATATACATTTAATAAGGTATAAGTCATCTGCTGTGGTGCTGGCAGGGTGGCCAGGGGTTCAGCAGGTTTATCCGGTGTATTATTATTACAGGAGCTAAGGCCGGCCAGCAATGCAGAGGCGGCAACAAGGTTCCAAATTTTCATTCAGTTTTTCTTTTGCCTCAAAAGTAGGAAAAAGCAGTACCGCAGATTATCAAATGGATGTGAAGATTTTCTTTTTAATGATTGTTACCGGTATATAATGTGAACCTCTTTTACCAAAATTTGCACTCTTACAGGCCAGGAAAAAGTCTTTTTTGAAAAAAGTAGGAGATTTTTCTAAAAAACTTCCTCAATCTTTTTGCCCGAATACCTCTAACCCATACCTTTGCGCTCCCAAATAAATCTTTGGGATAGATCTTATGGCTCAACGTATCAGAATCAAATTGCAGTCTTACGACCATAACCTGGTCGATAAATCGGCTGAAAAAATCGTGAAAACCGTACGCAGTACAGGTGCAGTGGTAACTGGTCCTATTCCTTTGCCCACCCGCAAAAGAATTTTCACCGTGTTACGTTCACCCCACGTAAATAAGAAGAGCCGTGAGCAGTTCCAGCTTTGTACACACAAGCGCTTGCTGGATATCTATACAAGCAGCAGCCGCACGGTAGATGCTTTGAGTAAGCTTGACTTACCAAGTGGTGTGGATGTAGAAATTAAAGCATGACGTGCTGTCGCCCGTCGACTTCCCGTTTTAAGTTCTTATAAATAACTGTCACCTCTCAATTTTTCTGTATTCAGGAAGAAAAAAGAGCTCTGATATCAAAAATTTTCTCAGCGTAAGTTGAGGTAACATATAAACTAGCCCTTCGTGGTTAGTTTACCATCAGTACTTCCGATTCGCACAGTGCGAAACAAAGGAAAAGGTTGGTGGTAAACGGGGATTGAAGATTCCGACTTTCATCGGGTTCTGTCTCTACAACCTTACAGGGCATAAACTGTAAACAAATGAAAGGTATTATTGGTAAGAAAATCGGAATGACCAGTATCTTCAGCCCCGATGGCAAGCAGCAAAGCTGCACCATTATTGAAGCTGGTCCCTGTGTAGTTACGCAGGTTAAAACACAAGACGCTGATGGTTACAGCGCATTGCAATTAGCTTTTGGCGAAAAGAAAGAGAAAAATACAACTGCAGCAGCAAAAAATCACTTCGCTAAAGCAAACACTTCTCCCAAGAAAATAGTTAGAGAATTCCGCAATTATTTCACAGAAAAAAATATTGGTGAAACCGTTACAGCCGACATTTTCGCTGAAGGCGAGAAAGTAGATGTGGTAGGTACTACAAAAGGTAAAGGTTTCCAGGGTGTTGTTAAGCGCCATGGTTTTAGTGGTGTGGGTGATGCTACACACGGTCAGCATGACCGTCAGCGTGCCCCCGGTTCACTCGGTAACTCATCTGATGCTTCACGTGTAATGAAAGGTATGCGTATGGCCGGCCGTATGGGTGCAGAAAGAGTGAAAGTAAAGGGTTTGAAAGTGTTGAAAATTTTCCCCGAAAAGAATTACATCCTTGTGAGCGGTTCCGTACCGGGTCATAACGGTTCAATCGTTTATATCCAGAAGTAATCACCAATTAATTCAGAAGTCATGCAAGTAGAAGTATTAAATAAATCAGGAAAAGCAACAGGCCGCAAGGTGGAATTACCCGAAGAGATTTTTGGTATTGAACCAAACGACCATGTTATTTACCTCGCTGTAAAGCAATACCGTGGTGCACAACGCCAGGGTACACATAAAGTAAAAACCCGTGCCGAAGTAAAAGGTGCCAGCCGCAAGCTGCATCGCCAAAAAG